>DHVH01000153.1 GCA_002412555.1 Marinilabiliaceae bacterium UBA5213
TGTTGGCCAGAAACTCAGACTTGGCCTTACTGGCTGCTTCGGCTTGTTCTTTGGCCTTGATCAGCTGTTTCTCCACACCGATTTTCACCATGGTATCCGCCAGCGAATTGGCCAGAACATGGATAAGCGAGATGTCGTTGGAAGTCCATACTTTTTTTGTCTTGACTGCATCAAAGCCATACAAACCCACGACTTCATTTCTCTCCACAATGGGTACAGAAAGCATGGATTGAATGCTCTGACTAATAAATAACGCCTTTTCATTTATTGCCTCTGCAGGAATAACCTCAACGCTGGCGATATGCACCACCTCATGATTTAAAATCTGCCTCGACCACCAAGGCAGGGAACTTAAGGGCAACTTTTGCAGGTTGTGCATTTCATGGCTAACCCCTTCAGAGCACCACTCATGCGTATTGGTTAAACAACCATCTTCTATCGATATTTTAAAGATATAAGCCCGGTCCACACCAAAAAACTCTCCGGTGCGTTGCAACATATTGTCAATTTTTTCATCAATATTGACAGCAGAGGAGCTAATGAAATCAAAAGAGATATCGGCCACCAGCTTCTGAAACCGAGTTTGATATTCCAAAAAATCCTGTGACCTGCGGCGTTCGGTAATATCCTCCGCAGCCCCTTCTATCCAACCCTTTTCAGCCTCCAACGAAGCCGATAGGCGTGTCCAGATTAGTTCGTCATGAATTGTCCTAAACTCCGTTTCAAACTTACTGACTTCACCATCCCGACGCAAAATCTCTACCAAGGCATCTCTGTCTGAGAGATTCACATAGCGCTCAGACAAATAAAAGGGCTTTTCCATCAACTCATCACGGTTCTGAAATCCACACATCAACGCAAAGGCCTCATTGGCATCGAGCAACCGGCTCGTTGCCAGGTCTGTCCTAAACAACCCAATTTGAGAGTTCAAAAAAATATTGCGGTAAGTCTCCTCCGCCTTCCTGATAGACTCCTGCTTTCCAGAATTCAGCTCCCCTTTACCTTTCTCCATAATTAAATGAATTGAGTTTTGTGCCCCACGCCTTCATCTCCATTGACCCTTCTGACCCAATCTGCCCTCCCCCTCTCAACCGAATAACTTATTGACCTAACTACCCCTCTAACCCCAAACCATCAACCCATCAACCCTTCCTTCCCTATCAACCCATCCACCCCTATCTACCCCTCTTTTTTCCCTCTCGGCCTCTTAACCTATTGGCCTCTCGACCTCTTAATCCCGTTCCACGGGACTGCGCTTCGCTTGCCTCTCGGCCTATTTCCCCTATCAACCCTTCCCCTTCCCTCCCCTAAAGTAAATAAACTATTCCTACACACCCCCACTTTAACCAAAAAAGTAAGCACTTTTATCAATTTCTTTATAATGCGTCAATTCCCGCTAATTTTGTAAATTAGCGGTTTCAAATAAATCACCAGTCATTATGAACTCAGAATTGAAGATTTTCAACACCCTCTCGCGGGAAAAAGAGATATTTACCCCCATCCAACCTCCTCACGTAGGACTGTATGTCTGCGGCCCCACCGTATATGGCGATCCGCATTTGGGACATGCCCGTCCGGCCATCACCTTCGACATCCTGTTCCGTTACCTTTCGCACTTAGGATACAAAGTTCGCTACGTTCGCAACATCACCGATGTGGGGCACCTCGAGAACGATGCCGATGAGGGAGAGGACAAAGTGGCTCAAAAAGCACGACTGGAACAGCTCGAACCCATGGAAGTGGTGCAGTACTACACCGAGCGCTACCACACCTTTATGAGCGCCCTCAACGTCAAGAGTCCGTCCATCGAGCCACGCGCCTCCGGACATATTATAGAACAACTCGCCATTGTGGAAAAAATTCTAAAAAAAGGATATGCCTACGAAAGCAATGGCTCGGTCTATTTCGATGTAGAGCGCTACAACCAGGAACACCAATATGGCACCCTGTCGGGTCGCGTATTAGAAGATTTGCTCAGCACCACCCGACAACTAGAGGGTCAAACGGAGAAAAAAAACAGCTACGACTTTGCCTTGTGGAAAAAAGCCACCCCTTCTCACATCATGCGATGGCCCTCACGCTTCAGCGATGGCTTTCCTGGCTGGCACCTCGAATGCACCGCCATGAGCGCCCGTTACCTGGGCGAGACCTTTGACATCCATGGTGGCGGTATGGATCTGTTGTTTCCGCACCACGAATGTGAAATTGCCCAGTCGACCATCGCCCACGGTCATGGTCCCGCCCGCTACTGGATGCACAACAACATGATCACCATCAATGGCCAGAAAATGGGCAAATCACTGGGTAACTTCATCACCCTTGAAGAATTTTTCACCGGCCAACATGCCTTGATTGAAAAAGCCTTCGGTCCCATGACCATCCGCTTTTTTATTCTGCAAGCCCATTACCGCAGTACGGTAGACTTCTCAAACGATGCCTTAATGGCAGCCGAAAAAGGCTTGCAGCGTCTGATGGACGGCATGGCCCAGTTAGAGAAAATAAAACCGGGGCAGTCCACCACCTTCGATGTGACAGCTTTTAAAAACAAATGTTTCGAAGCGCTCAACGACGATTTAAATACCCCCATACTTCTGGCCCATCTCTTTGATGCGGTAAGGGTGATCAATTCGGCGGTCAGCGGACAGGCAACGTTCACCGAAACAGACCTGGCAGACTTCTCAGACCTGCTCTCTTTATTGATATTTAGCATATTAGGTCTGTCTCAACCCGAAAGTGACGGTAGTAAGAGTTCAGAGACGCTCAACGGGGTTATGAATCTGGTGCTGGACATGCGTCAGCAAGCCAAAGCCAACAAAGACTGGGGCACGGCCGATATCATTCGTGATCAGCTATCGGCACTGGGCATTGTGGTGAAGGACGGTAAAGAAGGCGCCACCTGGGAGATAAAATAATAAAACAAAAAAACTATCTATAGTATTATGACACATTTCATCCTCTCCATAACACTGGCGCTGATTTTGTCGGCTTGCGGACAAAAATCGGGTCAGCAGCCATCCACTTCCAAACCTATACAGGTCGCCAAGCCCGATTTGGTCACCCCCGATTTCAATGCCGACTCGGCGTGGCATTATATCGACACGCAGGTGGCTTTTGGGCCGCGCGTGCCCAACACCGCTGCGCATCTGGCCTGTGCGGAATATCTGGCCAATCAACTAACGGCCTTTGGAGCTGAGGTAATTGTGCAGGAAGCACAGGTAACGGCCTTTGACAATACCCGGCTCAATATCCGAAATATCATCGGACAGTTTCAGCCCGAAAAAAATGACCGTCTTGTGCTGTATGCCCATTGGGACACCAGGCCCTTTGCCGACTATGACCCGGATCCGTCCAGGCGGGATATACCCATCGACGGGGCCAATGACGGCGGCAGTGGCGTAGGGGTGTTGCTCGAAATAGCCCGGCACTTGGCCGACAATCCCACCCACCCAGGGATCGATATCATCTTTTTTGATGCGGAAGACTATGGGCAACCCGATCATCGGCAATTGGCCTACCAGCCCGACACGTGGTGTCTGGGCAGTCAGTATTGGGGTCAAAACCCCCACAAAAAAAATTACTATGCCCGTTTTGGCATCTTGCTCGACATGGTAGGCGCCAAAAATGCTCAATTTTACCGGGAGCAATACAGTCTGCAAATGGCTCCCAAACTGGTCGATCACATCTGGGGCATTGCCGGCGAACTGGGCTATTCGGCCCGTTTCAATTACAACCGTGGCGGTATGATTACCGACGACCATGTGTATGTGTACAAGCATTTGCAAATACCCAGTGTTAATATCATCCAGTATGAACCAACCAGTCAGACCAGCTTCGGCCACTACTGGCACACCCATGACGATACCATGGAGAACATAGATCGGGAGACCCTCAAGGCAGTGGGCCAGACTGTGATGGAAGTCATATACCGTGAAAAGTAAGCACTGAGAAAACCAGCCAGCATGATTAAAACCCCCTTGTTACCCTGGTTTAGACAGGGCGAGACAGAAGCCGGCTGCGACGAAGCCGGTCGTGGTTGCCTGGCCGGTCCCGTAGTTGCCGCGGCAGTGATACTGCCCGCCGATTTTACCCACCCCCTGCTGAACGACTCCAAGCAGCTCACCCACAAACAGCGCAATTTGTTACGCAGCGTCATCGAAACCCAGTCCATCAGCTGGGCCGTATCCATGGTGCACAACACAGAAATTGACCAAATCAACATCCTCAATGCCTCCATCAAAGCCATGCACCTGGCCGTTGACCAGCTCGCCACCATGCCCACCTTGCTGTTGATCGATGGCAATCGCTTTCACCGCTACCCCCAAACACCTCATCAATGCATTATTAAAGGCGATGCCACCTATTTAAGTATAGCAGCCGCTTCCGTATTGGCTAAAACCCACCGGGATGAATACATGGAAGAGGCCCATGAGCGCCATCCTTATTACGGCTGGAACAGTAACAAAGGCTACCCCACAAAAACCCACAGGGCGGGCATCGCCATTCATGGCATCACCCCCCTGCACCGCAAATCATTCCGGCTAACCGACCAGCAATTGAGTCTGGATATATAAAAAATGCCACTCACAAGGCCAACTTATTAGAATATTTAATATATTCGTTCCGTAATTTCTTAATCCAAATACTCACTACATGCAAAAGACACTTTCTGTGCTACTGGTAAGTCTGCTATTAGCCAGCTGCACCACACAACAACAAGTTGTTAAAGTCGAATCTCAAGTCCAAGCGGTTCAACCCGCCCAGCCAGAAGAGCTCGCGTTAAAAAGAAAAGTGGCCATCGCCAGGTTTTCCAACGAAACCCAATACGCCAAAGGCCTATTTTACACCAAAGAAAACGATCCCATCAGCAAGCAGGCCTCCGACATTCTTTCTACCAAATTGGCCGCTTCCAACAAGTTCATTTTACTGGAGCGCGATGATCTGGATAAAGTCCTGGAAGAAGTCGCCATTGCCGGCAATGAGGACTACCAAAAAGTGGCTGCCGATTACCTTATTTTGGGCTCGGTGACTGAATTCGGCCGAAAAAACGTAGGCGATGTCAACGCCTTTTCCCGCAGCAAGACACAAACCGTTCAGGCGGGCGTGAGCATACGTTTGGTAGATGTGGCAACCGGACAAATCATCTACTCCGAAGAAGCCAAAGGCGAAGCAGAAACCACCAACAAAACAGTCATGGGCATGGGCGAGCGCACCGATTACGATGCCACGTTGAGCGACAAGGCCATTTCGGCCGCCATCTCCAAACTGACTGAGAACATCATCAACAACTGCATGGACCGCCCATGGAGATCCTATTTCTTGTCGTACGACGAAGACGGCATCTTTGTCTCCGGAGGAAAGAGTCAGAACATTAAAGTCGGCGACTTTTTCGACGTAGTCGAAAAAGGCAAAAAAGTCAAAAATCCGCAAAATGGCATGATGATGGAACTACCCGGCAAGACCGTCGGCAAAGTAAGGATTTCCTTCTCAGGAGGCGACACCGCTGAAAGTGAATTCTCCATGGTCGAATTTGTCGACGGTGCCATCGACCAAAACACACTCGACAACTATTACATTAAAGAAATTAAATAAACTAAAGCCCTACCATGAAAAACATTCTATTCATCCTATTAAGCGGGCTGCTCCTGCTTTCAGGCTGCACAGGCGTAAAGACAGTCACTCAGGGACTGGAAAATGAAGCTTTCATTGAAATTTTGGGCACGCCTCAAAATTATCCCAATGGCGTTGAAGTAAAGGTAGATGACCATCTCAACTTCATTGCTGAAGTCAATAAACCGCATGCCGACCGGCCAAAAGGCAAAATTTATGCCATCGAATCAGGTCGTCACACCATTGAGATCAGCCATAACAACGCAGTCATTTACCGGAAGCAAATATTTGTAGGCGCTCAGGAAACCAAACAAATCACCCTTCCCTAAACAAATCACTTAATCCATCCAATAATAAAAAACATGAAGACATTTAGAATTTTAGCCTTGGTTATTACCTTAACCATGGCAGCGTCCTGCACCACTCAGTTGCCGCTTTACACCTGGGACAATTATGAAGCCAAGAGTTATGAATACCTCAAAAACAGCGATGAAGCATCTACCCAGAGCTTAATTGAGGCCTATGAGAAAATCATCAAAACCCAGAAGGGATCCAGAGGCGTAGTGCCTCCAGGCATTTATGCAGATTATGGCTTTCTTTTGCTTCAGGCTAACAAAACGACTGAAGGCCAACAAATGCTGGCCAAAGAGGTTGAATTGTACCCGGAATCCAAGGTGTTCATCGATCGCATTCTACAATTGATGCAATAAGCATCCTGCCATTTAATGAACCCGATTTTACCCCATCAAATAAAACTTAACAAATGATACGTATAATAATATCCCTGGCAATAATTGCCACCCTGTTTTTAACCAGCTGTTCAACCACAGCCCCCGTAACCAAGGCTCAGGCGTATGAAGGCATCTATAGCGAGAAGCCTGTTTCCATCCTTTTAATGCCCCCCATTAACCGAAGCACCAATGTAGAGGCCAAGGAGTATTTTCACACCTCGCTGAATGTACCCATTGCCAATGCAGGCTATTACGTGGTACCTCCCTTTTTGTCCATGGAGATTTTAAAAAGAGAAAGCGCCTATGACGCGGAATTGTTTCTGGAGGGACCCTTGGCGCAGTTTGGTGAGGTTTTTGGCGCCGATCTGGCCCTATTTACCATCATACACAAATGGGACAAATCGAGTCTGGCTGCCAAAGTATATGTGGACATAGAGTACATTTTTAAGTCGACCGCCACCAATGAAGTGGTCTATACCCGAAGAGGTGAAGTCACCTACAATACAGCAGTTAATATGGGCGGTTCCGGTTTAGCGGGACTGGTGGCCAACGTTGCTGCTTCAGCCATCAACACAGCAGCAGCCCAATACATCCATGTTGCCAGAGCATGCAATACCCACACCTTTACCGATTTGCCAAAGGGAACTTACAGTCCCGCCTACTTACAGGACGGCCAGGAATATGCAGGCAGCAAAACCTTTAAAGTGATGCTGAATTCACAGTCCTTTTAAAATAGCGCCAGCAACAAAAAGCAAAAGCCGTCTTATGCATTTAAGACGGCTTTTGTTATGATTATCCAAGCGTATCTAGAACAACACACCTACCGTAATAGCTATTTGCTCAAAAGCTGTATCGTATTTTAACTCACCAAAGAACATATCCATTTTTGCGCCAGCACCTAAGTTCAATCCGATTTCGCTGTCATCTATACTATCATTTCCAAAAAAATCAGATTCATCAAATTTAAACTTTATATAAGAATAGTTCAACCCTCCAATGCCATAAAAATTCATGGTTTCAGTAGCGGCAAAAACATAGTGTGCGTCCGCATTCAATTGCCACATAGTAACAGATCCGTAATCACTAGACGGAAACCAAAGGGTGAAATTGGGTGCAATGGACCATTGTTCGTCAATGGCATAATCAGCCCGGGCATTAAGACCAAAACCAAGTCCGCCATCGCCGCTTGATTCAGTTCCCAGTGATAAACCGCCACCAAACTGCCATTGAGAAAAGGCAGAAGTTGTGCCAATAACAACCAGCACCAAAATCATTAATAAACTCTTTTTCATAATTTCAGGTTTTTAAATTATAACATGTTAACAAATCTATAATTTTGAACAATTACGTCCAATCTTTTTTTTATGAATTTCATAAAAAAAAGATATTCATCAGAATTATGGTGATGAAATGCTGATACGCAAGCACGAACCGGGCGTTGCCAGCCAGAGGGGTAACTCCAACATAGTAAAAGGGTCATTTTTTATCAAATTGAAATTAGTCATGTCTCCTTTTGTACATTTCACTATCTTTACCATCCAATTTCAACTCCATTTTTTAATATATATATTTAAGCACTATCAATGAGAAAATTTTTATCTATTTCCTTGATTTTCCTGGTAACACTGACCGGCAAGATCAAGGCCGATGAAGGCATGTGGTTGCTGCCATTGGTGCAGCAACTGAATATTAAAACCATGCAGGAAATGGGACTCGAGCTTTCGGCTGAGGAAATTTTCAGCATTAACCAGTCGAGCCTGAAAGACGCAATCGTCATTTTTGGCGGAGGTTGCACCGGAGAATTAATATCCGATCAGGGCTTGTTATTGACCAACCACCATTGCGGCTATGGCCAAATCCAGGAACTGAGCACGCTGGAAAACAACTATCTGGACAATGGTTTCTGGGCAGGCTCCTTCTCAGAAGAGCTGCCGGCTCCCGGACTAAGCGTCACCTTCCTAAAACACATGGAAGATGTCACCACTCAGGTCCTGGCCACCATAACACCTGAAATGAACGCCAGTGATAGAGCCGATTCCATTCGCGTGAATATAAAAAAAATAACAGACGAGCATGGTGCTGACGACAAATACCGGGTAATGGTACGCGACTTCTTCGCCGGTAATCAATATTTTCTGGTTGTCTATGAGGTATTCACCGATGTCCGCTTTGTGGGCGCACCTCCCAGCTCTATTGGTAAATTTGGCTACGACACCGACAACTGGATGTGGCCCCGTCACACGGGCGATTTTTCCCTCTTCCGTGTGTATGCCGATGCCGATGGCAACCCGGCGGATTACTCGGCCGACAATGTGCCTTACCAACCGGCCCATCACCTGCCAATTTCTTTAAAAGGATATGAGAAAGATGATTTCGCCATGACCTTGGGTTACCCGGGCAGTACGCAACGCTACCTCCCCTCTTGGGGCATTGAAGAGCGCATGGATATTTTTAACCAATCGCTGATAACCGTGCGCGGCGAAAAGCAGGACATCTGGGCCGAAGACATGGCTGCCAGCGACAAAATTCGCTTGCAATATGCCACCAAATTCTCCCGCAGCTCTAACTACTGGAAAAACAGCATTGGCATGAACCGTGGTCTGGAAGCCCTGGACGTACTGTCGCAAAAGCAGGCCCTCGAGACTGAATTTGCACAATGGGTAGCAGCCTCAGATGCCCGGCAAGAAATATACGGGGACGTGCTGTCAACGGTACAGGAGGCTTATACTTCAAGGGCCGGTCACTATTTGGCCAACAACTACCTGCGCGAAACCCTCATCAGAGGCACTGAAATACTCACCTTTGCTGCCAATGCAAGGGAACTGGAAAAAGCCCTAAAAACAGGTGATCAGGAAAAAATAGACACGGCCATTATTGACCTACGCGAATTAGCCAAGGGCTTCTTTAAAGATTACAGCCCAGCCACCGACCGAAAGGTTTTGGCAGCGATGCTCAACCGCTATGCGCAGGACATATCACCTGATTACCACCCTTCCTTTTTCAAGGATATCAACAAAAAATTTAAGGGCAACTATACGGCCTATGCCAACCAATTATTCAATAAATCAGTATTTTCAAGTGAAGCAGCCCTGAATACCTTTCTTGATAAACCCAGACTTAAAAAATTGGTCAACGACCCGGCCTACCAGGCAGGCATTTCGGCCATCGATCAGTACCGCGAGCTCTTTAATATGAACAGGGATGCGGAACAACGAATTGCTGAAGCTTCACGACTGTTTATTGCTGGTTTGATGGAAATGCAACCCGACAAAGTTTTTTACCCCGATGCCAACTTCACCATGCGTCTCAGTTACGGAACAGTGGGCGACTATAAGCCACGTGATGCCGTGATCTACAAGCACTTCACCACACTGGAAGGTGTTATGGAAAAAGAAGACCCCGACAACTTCGAATTCCTTGTTCCCGAAAAACTCAAGGAACTGCATGCCAACAGAGATTACGGTCAGTATGCCCATTCAAACGGAGAGCTGTATGTCAATTTCACCTCCGACAATGACATTACCGGCGGCAACTCAGGCAGTCCCGTCATCAACGGCAAGGGTGAATTGATAGGCCTGGCCTTCGACGGTAACTGGGAAGCCATGAG
>DHVH01000040.1 GCA_002412555.1 Marinilabiliaceae bacterium UBA5213
GGCGGTTGGGCCCAAAGTAAACTATGTACGGGTGCGAACCTTTAACCCCTACACCGGAGCACCGGTTACGGTGGTTCTGGCCAAAGATTTGCTGGGGGCTTATTTCAGTGAAAAGCATGCCGACTTGCAGTTGGAAGACTATAAAGAAGGTGACAAGCATATTCCTTTTAAAACAACTGGCGAATTTACAGGTGAGCAGTTGAGTGGTGTTAGTTATGAGCAGTTGGTAACCTGGATTACGCCCAATGGCGATGCTTTTAAGGTGATAACCGGTGATTTTGTTACGACTGAGGACGGTACCGGTATTGTACACATAGCCCCAACGTTTGGTGCAGATGATGACCGGGTGGCCAAGCAGTCGGGCATTGCCCCGTTGATTTTGTTGGACAGGGATGGAAAGCGTCAACCGATGGTTGACCGCACCGGAAAATTTTTCCTCATAAAAGATCTGGATCCTGATTTTGTGCGTGCCCATGTCAATATTGACACTTATGGCGAATTTGCCGGCCGCTTTGTGAAAAATGCCTACGATGAGAAGTTAACGGATGACGATGCTACTTTAGACATCGATATTTCCGTGATGCTTAAAAAAGAGAATAAAGCTTTCAGGGTAGAAAAGCATGTGCATAACTACCCGCATTGCTGGCGAACCGATAAGCCGGTTTTATATTATCCTTTGGATAGCTGGTTTGTGAAAACCACTGCCATCCGGGACCGCATGATTGAACTGAACAAAACCATCAACTGGAAACCGGAAAGTACCGGTACCGGTCGTTTTGGTAAGTGGCTCGAGAATTTGGTGGACTGGAACTTAAGTCGTTCGCGCTACTGGGGTACGCCCTTGCCGGTGTGGCGCTCTGAGGACAGAGCCGCTGAGCTATGCATTGGCTCAGTGGAAGAATTGATGAATGAAATTGAAAAGGCGGTGAAAGCGGGCGTAATGGAGAAGAATCCTTTTGAAGGGTTTAAGTCCGGCGACTTTAGCAGTGAAAACTATGAGAAAATAGACCTTCACCGACCTTATGTAGATGATATTATTCTGGTATCGGAAGATGGAAAGCCCATGTACCGGGAGGCTGATTTGATTGATGTGTGGTTCGACTCTGGCGCCATGCCCTATGCGCAGGTGCATTATCCTTTCGAGAATAAGGAGGCGATGCCTTTTCCGGCTGATTTTATAGCTGAGGGCGTGGATCAGACGCGGGGTTGGTTCTTTACACTTCACGCACTTTCATCCATGCTGTTCGATTCGGTGGCCTTTAAGAATATCATATCCAATGGTTTGGTGCTCGATAAAAACGGCAACAAAATGTCGAAGCGCCTGGGTAATGCTGTTGATCCGTTTAAGGTTATTGACGAAAATGGTTCGGACCCCTTGCGTTGGTATATGATGACCAATTCTCAACCCTGGGATAACCTTAAGTTTGATATGGGCGGGATTGATGAGGTGAAGCGTAAGTTTTTCGGAACCCTTTACAACACCTACTCCTTCTTTTCTTTGTATGCCAATGTCGATGACTTTAAAGGGGACGAGGCAGTTGTGCCTGTAACGGATCGACCTGAGATTGATCAGTGGGTGATTTCCTTACTAAATAGCCTGATTAAAGAGGTTACTTCCGCTTATGATAGTTATGAGCCTACACGTGCAGGCAGGGCCATTCAGGAGTTTGTGACGGAGAATTTGAGTAACTGGTATGTGCGCCTGAATCGTAAACGTTTTTGGGGTGGTGCCTTTGACCAGGATAAGTTAGCAGCCTATCAAACGCTGCATCAGTGTCTGGAGACAGTGGCGGTGTTGGCTGCTCCTATTGCTCCATTCTATATGGAAAAACTGTTTCAGGACTTAAACAGAAACGCCTCTGCTCAGTCGGTTCATTTAACCCTCATGCCTGAGTGGGACCACACTTTAATTAATAAAGGGCTGGAAGAGCGCATGACCTATGCCCAGCAAATTTCATCCATGGTGTTGGCTTTACGACGTAAGGTGAGCATTAAAGTCCGCCAGCCCTTGCAGAAAATAATGGTCCCCATCCTCGATCAATCCTTCGAAACCCAGTTGGAGGCTGTTAAGGATTTGATTTTGGGAGAAGTCAATGTTAAAGAGTTGGAATACCTGAAAGACAGTGCTGGTGTTTTAGTTAAAAAAATTAAACCTAACTTTAAGGCGCTTGGTCCAAAATACAGTAAGTTGATGAAGCAGATTGCAGCCGGCATTGGTAAAATGACTGCTGCAGATATCAGCCTCTTTGAGCAAGCCGGTGAATTCACCATCCCTATCAATGGTGAAGAAATTGTATTGGTATCTGAAGATGTTGAGATTATCAGCGAGGATATTCCGGGTTGGCTGGTGGCCAATGAAGGTCGCATCACCGTTGCTCTGGACATTACCATTACCGATGAGTTGCGCGAGGAGGGCATTGCACGGGAATTAGTAAATCGTATCCAGAATCTGCGCAAGGACAGTGGCCTGGATGTAACAGATAAAATTAAGTTGAGTATTCAAAAACATGATGCCATTAATTTGGCAGTTGAAAAACATAAAGGTTATATTGGTGCCCAGACTTTGGCAACTGAAATTAACCTGGTTGAAAAGTGTAACGAATCCGGATCTGTGACCGTAGAACTTGAATCAGATCTGGAGACTGCTATATTTATAGAGAAATTATAAATTTTTACCGACCCAAAACTTGAAATGCTATGAGTGAAAAGACCAGATATTCGGAAGAAGAACTGCAGGAGTTTAAGCAAATTATCCTGCAAAAACTGGAAAAAGCCAGAAAGGATTATGAACTGCTTAAAAACACCATTACTTTAGAAGATGGCAATGACACACAGGATACATCGCCTACCTTTAAAGTTCTGGAAGAGGGAGCCGCTGTTTTGTCTAAGGAAGAAGCCGGAAAATTGGCACAAAGACAACAGAAATTTATTCAGCATTTACAGGCAGCTCTGGTACGTATTGAAAATAAGACCTATGGTGTTTGCCGTGAAACGGGTCTGCTTATTCCAAAGGAACGTTTGCGCGCTGTGCCACATGCCACACTAAGCATTGATGCCAAAAGGAATCAAAAATAGATGCCTTGCCTGTGAAAAATAGACCAGGATACTAAAGTCAAGGTGGTGGCATGTCTTGAAGGATAGGCTATCACCTTTTTTAATTTTATTAAATTATTGCAAATGAATAAGTTGCACAAATCATTGATCATTATTGGCGCCATATTGTTGGTAGATCAGACATTAAAAATATGGATAAAGACCAATATGATGCTGGGACAGGAGTTTCGTATTTTCGATTGGTTCAGTATCTACTTTATCGAAAACAACGGCATGGCCTTTGGCATGGAACTCGCAGGAGAGTATGGCAAGATGATATTGAGCATCTTTAGGATAATTGCCGTTGGTGGTATTGGTTGGTATTTGTACACACTTACTAAGAAAGATGCGTCAATGGGCTTAATTGTTAGTGTTAGTATGGTTATGGCCGGCGCTATTGGTAATATTATTGACAGTGCCTTTTACGGTATGTTGTTCGATGCCAGTTATGGCAGAGTGGCTACCTTTTTGCCGCCTGATGGCGGGTATGCCACTTTTCTGCATGGTAAGGTGGTAGATATGTTTTACTTCCCACTTTTCTCAGGTGTATATCCTGAATGGTTTCCATGGGTAGGAGGTGATAAATTTATCTTTTTCCGTCCGGTTTTTAATATTGCGGACTCCTCCATTACGGTAGGGATATT
This sequence comes from Marinilabiliaceae bacterium UBA5213, assembly GCA_002412555.1. Taxonomy (GTDB): domain Bacteria; phylum Bacteroidota; class Bacteroidia; order Bacteroidales; family Marinilabiliaceae; genus Geofilum. Next base: position 3,738 of record DHVH01000040.1, read on the forward strand.
TATTATTTTGATTTTTCAAAAACGATTTTTTCCTGAAGAGAAGTAGTGGTTAGCTTGCACAATGATTCACGGAGAATTAACGAAGTCCAGCAGTATTGGCCTTTAGGAGAAATTTTTGTAATGAGATCAAAAAAAGACCGGCAAGAGCCGGTCTTTTTTTTAGATATAATAGCAAAAAATAGTTG
>DHVH01000324.1 GCA_002412555.1 Marinilabiliaceae bacterium UBA5213
TAAAATGCTCAAATGCGGAATGTTCTGAACCTTTTCATCCCTTAGATTCATTTTAAGCACCGGCTTAGGTGTTTTATTGTGACGAACAACAACGATGTTAACGTCTGCATATTCTGTAAGCAGATGGGCATCCGCAACCACGCCAACCGGAGGAGTATCAATAACGATCATATCGTATTTACCCTGCAATTCTTCCATTAGCTGTTTAGTGACTTCGCCAGCTATAAGTTCTGACGGGTTTGGCGGAATGTGTCCGGCAAAAATAATGTGTAGATTCTCAAGCTCCGAATCCGTATTGATTATATCTTCGACCTTGGCATCTCCTGTATAGAAACTACTTAAGCCATTGCCGTTTGCGGAAATGCCCGACTGTTTGCTGAGGGACGGTCGGCGCATGTCAAACTCAATAAGCAGCGTTTTTTTGTTCAACTGAGCAAATGACCTGGCAAGGTTAATGGCGCAGAACGATTTACCCTCACCCGGCAGGGTACTCGTAATCAATACCGTTTTAGAAGCCTTTTGATTGGAGTAATACCCGAGGGATGTGCGTATGCTTCTGAACGATTCTGCCAGAATGGTATTGGTGTTAGCTGTCGTTGCCACTTCTACCAGACTAGCTTTTCCATTTCGCTTCTCATAGGGCACTTCTCCTATAATTGGCAGAGTCGAAAACTCTTTAACATCGTCCGTTTCGAGCACCTTGTCATTGGTGAATATTTTAATAAAGATAATTACAGCAGGTAAAAACAATCCCAGGAGCAATACCAGCATAATGGATCGCTTCATGTCGGGCACCACCATCCCTTTGAATAGAGCCGCTTCAACTATTTCATTGTCCGGCCTGTTGGCAGCCTTAGCTAATTGAGCCTCGGTCAATTTGGTCAACAAAAAGGTGTACGTTTCATTATTCATTTGACGCGAGCGCTCAATATTCAAAAGTCGCTGCTCGGTACGGGGAAGATTTCTAATTTGCCCGGTTAAACTGTACAGCCTTCTGTTCGTATCATCCAAGGACAAGTGAGTTGCTGAGATAACACTCTTAAGAGATTCCAAAATGTTGTTTTTTAGATTCTCAATACTGGCGTTCATCCTTGTTATATTTGGATTTTCAGTGGTAGCGTTAAACCTTAAAGCAGAACGCTCAGCGTTAAGCGTAGAAAGTTGCCCGATCAACTGACCCAAGACCGGATCCTCAATGCCCATTGAAGTAGGCACGATAACCTCCTGCATATCCCGGTTGCTTTCGATATAGTCATTCAAATAGGAGTAATAGTCCAGTTTAGCCAACAAGGCAGACTTCTGATCCTCTAGTTCTTTGGATTGTGTAAGAATCATTTGGCCCTGATAGGAAACATCCATCACTTCGTTTACCGACCTGAAATTTTCAAGGACATTCTCCGCAGCTCCCAGCGAGTCAGCCACACCCACCAATTGCTTCTCAATAAAATCAATGGTATTCAGTGCAATTTGATTCTTCCGCTCCAGTGTATAATTAACAGAATTTTGAGCCAGTTTATTAAGAAAATCGATGCCTTTCTGCACATTATTTTCCATGATGGAAATCTCAACAATGGTAGAACCAAAAACAGCACGATCAAGAACCAGTTTAGACTTGTAATGACCAACCAGGGCATGCATGCTATTGATGGTAAATTTGTAAGTTTTTTCATGGTAATTGGTGCCAGGAATATTGTCTTCAACCGGAACAATAGAGAAGGCAAACAGCGGATGCGTTATCTTTTCAAAAAGATTATACTCCTTTGAAAAATTGCTACCTTCCAGTGAAAGACGGTATCTCTCTCTAGACAAAAACTCAATTACAAAACTCAACCCGGCAGGGTTTACCTCCGATGAATCAATTATCACCCTGAAGGGCGATTTTTTATAAATCTCCTGGGTTTTAAACGTCTCCTTTTCAAAATAGGATATTTCAAAATCGAGTTGTCGAAGCGTCTTTTCAACCTGCTTGCGGGAAGTTAGAATAATCGTTTGGTTCTCAATAAAACTTTGTCCCCCTAGTGAGACACCTGGCAAAGCCCGCTCTCCGACATCTACCCTGCCTGTAGCATCCTGCCCCTCAGAAATCAACAACTGGGTACTTATTAAGTACATAGGAGTGGTGGTCTGATATAAAGCAACGGATATAAAGGTCGCTACAATCAAAAATATAGGAAAAAAATACCAATACCTCAGCGCCCTGTAAAAGAACTTCTTAAGGTCCAGGGTTTTTTCGTTTTCAACTTCTTCAAAATTCTTCATAACAAAAAACAAATTACATATTACCTCTGCGTCAGCGTATAAACAAGAATAGAGACACTCACCAAACTAGTAGCCAAACCTAAGGGAATTGCTGAAAGATTCCACTGCTTGAGTCTTCGAGGTTCGACATAAATTATATCTCCGGGTTTCAGGTAAAAATAAGGAGAGAACAATATCTTTTCGTCAGTAGTATCTATTATTATCATCTGAGGGGTTTCACCATCTCTACGAATGAGTCTCACCGTCTTTCGATTAGCAAAGTCAGTCATGTCACCCGAGAGACTAACCGCTTCGAGAATTGAAATCTCTTCACTATTCATTAAAAAACGGCCTGGGGTCTTTACCTCTCCCATCACTGTAACATGGTCATTGAGTAATTTCACAATGGCACCACTCTGATCGATGTATTTGCTGGCTGCCAGCTCCACTTTTTGGGCAATTTCATGTAAAGAGAGTCCTGCTACATATATTTTTCCCAAAAAGGGATAGTCAATAGAACCATCTAAACCTACCCGGTAACCCAATAAACTGGCAGACATAGGGTTATTGGCCATGGCGTTGTACCCGGATTCATTATTTAAAAAGGCAGAGGAACGATCATCCAAGCTGGTCACACGTATATACAATAAATCACTTGGCTTGACCAAATAATCACCCTTTTCAATTTTATATTGACCTTCAAGGTCTTCCAGCTTTATAGCCATATCGCCTTGTAAATATATAGACTCCTTAAGCGAAACACAAGACACAGCCATAAACAATCCAACGATGGATACCAAATAAATTTTAATCATTGACTTCATTTTAGAATGCTTTTAAATAGACTGCAATTTAGCGAATACATTGCGACATAGTAAAATTATGTGCCAAGGTTTAATCATCGCTTTTAGGAAGTTGGTCAAATATTGGATCTTGTATTATTTATAAATTACATTTAATTTGCAAAAATTCAGCAATCAACAATAACCAATGACCCTGTTTCGCCAAATACCCTTCTTAAGAATCTTGATCTTTTTAGTGGCCGGAATACTGTTACAACAACATATCAACCCGTTCATTATTAAGGGCCAGGTGCTTTTCATCCTATTTATAACAGCATCGGCTTTTCTGCTTATTTCGTATCACTTCTGGCACCACAATTATTCATTGCGATGGATTCCTGGGTTGTTAATGGCATCTTTGATTTTGATGACCGGACTGGTTCTGTCGCAACATCAGATGCCAAAAACACCAAACACAGCCATTACTACTAAAGTGGTCGGAATTGTCAAAACGGTAGAGTACAGAGACGAAAACCGTCTCCGCATCACGCTGCAGCCCGAAGCCTTTCATGAGTCTACTTCCTTGCGGAAAAGGGACAAGCTATTACTAATGGTACAAGGGCCCCTTGATGTGACACCAAAAGAAGGAGACCGGCTGCTATTTAAAGGAGTTCTGCGCCCTTTACCATCGCCCACTAATCCGAATGCCTTTAATTATGGCCAACATCTTCATAACAATGGTTTCTCGGCCCAAGCCTTTTTAAGTTCAAAGGACATTTCAATAACAACGCCCAACCGTTTTGATTACCGCACACTTCCCGCTAAAATAAGGAGCAAATGCCTCACCATTTTTCGCAATAGCGGAGTCACTGATCCGGCACTTACCATCATCCAGGCCTTGTTATTGGGAGACCGATCTGGCATGGACCGTGAATTACAAGACAGTTTTATTAAAAGTGGCGCCATTCACTTGCTGGCGGTATCGGGACTACACGTTGGTGTACTTTACATGCTTCTGGGAAGTTTTTTATCGCTTTTCTTTAAACCATCCAACGTCATCAGCATCCTGTTCTCTTTAGGATTTTTATTTTCCTATGCTTTCATCACAGGCTTTTCGCCTTCGGTATCACGTGCCGCATTAATGTTTGCGGTGATTCACATTGGTCGCGCCACCAACAGAAACACCAATATTTATAATTCACTTGCTGTTTCAGCCAGTCTGCTGCTCATCATAAACCCCCTGTTTCTCTATCATGTTGGCTTTTGGTTAAGTCATTTGGCCGTTCTAGGCATTGTTGCCTTCTACCCATTGATTAACGGACTGCTTACTTTTCGATTCGTTGTATGGCGCCATCTATGGTCCTTAATGGCCGTATCACTGGCAGCGCAAATAACAACCTGGCCTGTTTCCTTATATACTTTTGGCGCCTTTCCTACCTGGTTTCTATTAAGCAACCTGCTGATGTTACCTTTGGTAGCCCCCATATTATTGTTGGCCCTTGCCAACCTCCTCTTTTCCTTCTCCCCCTTTCTTTCATCCATCTTTGCCGGCGGGCTAAACGATATGCTCGTGTTCATGGCAGAAATGGCGGTAGCCATTGAGCATTTGCCCAAGGGCTATATGGAGTACCTCTCGTTATCCTTCCCTCTGGTAATCGTGAGTTACATCGCCATTCATCAAATGGCTCAGCTGTGCTTTCGTCGCAACGGGAAATACTGGATAGGGCTCACCGCAAGCCTACTTGCATTAACAGCAGGGTTAAACATCCAATTGCAGCACAAACTAAACAGCGAACAAATTGTTATTTATGATACCAGCCAGGGCCTTTTGATTGATGTCATCCAAAATGGCCAAATCTTAACCATTGAATCAGATGATTTGAATCAGCGCACAAAAAACTATGCGCGCAACACCTATATCAAACAATTCAGAATACACAATCAACCCGACAGGATACAGACCCTCACGAGCGATACCCTAATGCAGATCCTTGAAATAGCTCTTGACTCACAGCACCTTCTGGTGGCCAGCGGACAAGGGAAAGGAACCATTGTTCCCTCCGAAGCTTATAAGGCCAAGGTGGTTGTTTTAAGTGGACCCATTAACATAGACCTTCAACAACTCATAGAAAAAACGAATTGCAGAACCATTGTAGCTGGCTCAACTTGTCCCTATTGGCTTGTAGAAAAATGGAAAAAGGAAACAGCGAATAACTCAATAACCTTTCATTCAATTCGTGAACAGGGCGCTTATATATCCCACAACAAGTCAAAATAACCCCACCGATAAACCCGATTTTGTTATGCTATTTGAATTATATTGTATTAATTTGCCTTCTGTTTTTTAAACAAATTTGAGAACCAAATGAAGATTTTGATTGCCGGAGCCGGAGAAGTTGGAAATCACCTTGCCAAGCTTTTTTGTAATGAGGATCATGACGTCATTTTAATGGATGACGATGAATCCAAATTGCGAAAAGCAGAATCGCATTTTGATTTAATGACCGTGGTAGGTTCGGTAACATCCATTAGTGATTTAAAAGGTGCACAGGTTAAAACCTGTGACCTGTTCATCGCTGTTCCGCCCTATGAGGAAGTGAGCATCCTATCGGCCATGCTGGCCAAAAAGCTGGGGGCCAAAAAGACCTTTGCCCGAATTAACAACCAGGAATACCTGCAACCTGAAAACAAAGAGTATTTCAGGCAATTGGGGGTAGACGAAATGATTTACCCTGAGCACTTAGGTGCTCAGGAAATAATGGCTTCCTTGAAGCAGGTCGGCATCCGTCAAATGTTTGAGTTCAATGGTGGCAAACTACTGCTTTATGCCGTTAAAATCAGGAACAACGCGCCAATTGTCGGCTTAACCCTCTCGGAGGCATCGGCCCTGCACACCACCAACACCTATTTTACAGTAGCCATCAATAGGGATGGTAAGACCATTATTCCGAGAGGCAAAGATATGTTTGAGCACAACGATCTGGCCTATGTGGTGACCACTAAAGGCGGAGCCGCCCAATTACTGGCGGATGCAGGCAAAGTTCAATATGATGTACGCAATGTAATGATATTGGGAGGAAGCCGCATTGGTAAAAAAGTAGCCAAACAACTCGAATACCAATACCATATAAAACTCATTGAGATCAACCGTGAAAAAAGTGCCCGTCTGGCCGATTATCTTGAAAACACACTGGTCATCAATGGCGACGGCCGCAACCTTGATTTATTAAAGGACGAAGGCATTGGCAAGACCGATGCTTTTGTAGCAGTAACCGGCAACTCCGAAGTCAATATTTTGGCCTGCCAACTGGCCAAAAAAATGGGTGTCAAAAAAACCGTAGCTGAAGTAGAGAACATGGATTACATCGATTTGGCGGAGAACATTGGTATAGGCACCATCATCAACAAAAAACTGATTGCTGCCAGCTATATATTCCGACACACCTTTAAGGCCAACGTGTCTTACGTGAAATGCCTGACAGCCACCGATGCCGATGTGCTGGAACTCATCACCCAGGAAGGGGCAAAAATCACCAAAGGCACACTGCGCGACCTGGACTTGCCCAAGGATATGAATATCGGGGGTGTGATTCGGGGTGAGGAAGTTATCATTCCAAATGGCGACACGCGTATTCAGCCCAACGACAGAGTGGTTGTTTTTGCCTTACCTTCAGGTATTAAAAAGGTGGAGAAAATGTTTTTGTAAATATTTACCCGCTAATTCACACTGATTTGCCTGTTTATTTTTCAAAACCAATATCTTGGTTTTGTAGGTTGCTTGCATCTTAAATGCGATTACCAGATTTTTAAGCAGTTTCACCATTGTTTAGAAAGTACTTCTAATCAAATCAAAGATCCAGATCCCCTTTTCCCTGGCGGATAATCTCAAAAGGATACTCCGTGCAATCAACTATGGTCGAGGCTTCATTGTCGCCATAGCCGCCATCAATGACCAGGTCCACCAGGTTCTCATACTTTTCGTGAATCAATTCCGGATCGGTGGTGTATTCAATAATTTCATCGTCATCGCGAATAGAAGTGTTCAGAATTGGGTTGCCCAACTCCCGGACAATCTCCAGAATGATAGGGTTATCAGGTATGCGGAAACCTATCGTCTTTTTATTGTTCTTAAAGAGTTTGGGCACATTGCCACTTGCCGGAAGAATAAAGGTAAAGGGTCCGGGCAGATGTTTCTTAAGCAACTTGAACACATGATTATCAAGCGCCTTGCTATAGGCAGACAGGTGACTCATGTCGTGACAAATAAAGGACAAGTGGTCTTTTCGCAGGTCAAGTCCCTTGATTTTCGCAATTCTTTCAACCGCCTTGCTGTTATTGATATCACAACCCAAACCGTAAACCGTATCAGTTGGGTAAATGACCAGACCTCCGGACCTTAAAACCTCCACCACTTTTTGTATCTCACGGGGATTGGGATTTTCGGGATAGATTTTCACGAGCATAGCGAACAATTTTGATCAAAGATAAGAAACGAATAGGGAATATTGGATACTTTTCAGATAAGGCTGCTTCCCATCACTTAAAAATCAGGTACCCGTTGTCGTATTTTTCCCCTATTTTGAATCACCACCACCTGTAATAGACCAACTTTATTTAATGTTAGCACAAATAAGCAAACTATTCGGCAAGATTTAACGTAATTAAAGTCAACTAAAACCTGAAAAAATGCTCCCAATAATTTTAAGATATTTGCCCTCAATTGTGATAGGAATACCTCTTTCATACATAATTCTACGCCACTATTTTAAAGGATCCGTTTTCTTTAAAATAGCCATGTTGTGGGTCGCTAACATCTTTTTAACGATGATCACCACTTCCATGGCTGCCAATTTCCCTGACCTGGTTCCATTATGGCTGGCAACTACAATTGGAATAGGTGCTCCTGCATTAATGCTGGCCTATTCTGGAGGACTTCTCAAGCCACTTAGAGAAGCTACCAACAGGCTTGATGAATTATCTTCCGGGGATCTAAACATACTTCTCGACCTTAAACAGAGAACCAGAAATGATGAAATAGGAAAAATTATTACTAGCATAGCCAATTTACAAGAAAATTTGAAAAATGTTATTTCTGAAATCCAAGCAAGTGCTGAATTATTGAATGTTGAAAGCAGTGAAATCAGCGAAACTTCGAGGCAACTGTTAGACAGTGCCAACTTTCAAGCCAGCTCTATTGAAGAAATATCCTCTTCTATGGAAGAGATGGTTTCCAACATTCAACAAAACGCCGAAAACTCAGACTCCACCAAATCCATGTCTTTTAAAGCGGCACAATCAATGCAGCAAATAGCCGAATCCTCCAGTGCAAATTTAGATGCCATCAACACCATATCTGAACGCATAAGGGTAATTAACGACATAGCCTTTCAAACCAACATATTAGCCTTAAATGCGGCAGTTGAGGCAGCAAGGGCAGGAGAACATGGCAGAGGTTTTTCGGTAGTAGCTACCGAAGTAAGGAAACTGGCAGAGAAAAGCAAACAAGCTGCCAATGAAATAATTACCTCTACCACAGATACGGTAAAAATTACCCGGCAGGCTGCTGAACTAATCAACAATGTACTTCCAGATATCAATACTACCATGATACTGAATCAGGAGATATCAGCATCAAGCGAGGAGCAGAGGATTGGTTCAGATCAAATAAACGAGGCCATTATTCAACTGAATAACAAGGCACATGAAAGCACTTTGAAAGCAGACCTTCTTAATGCAAATGCAGTAAAACTGAATGCCAAGGCAGAAGAAATGAAGATAGCCATAAGCTTTTTTCGCATAACCAAGCGGTCTGTAACCACCACAAAAAACAATGTAAAATCCTAGATCTTTTCTGAATTAAACTGCCAAGGTTAGCACAGCCCTGGCAGTTTTCTTTCCTAATTGGCCAGACGCTTCCACCTCAGATTTCGATAATAAACAAAGCCGTCTTCATCGGATTCCCAGTGCGACTCACTGCCTCCTCTAAAAGTATGGAAATAAATACCATTCACCTTGTTGTGCATCTCGTCGGTTGTCCACCTGATAGACTGATCGAGCAATACATTGTCATCAATCTTTATGGTTACGTGACCATCGGCATTATCTTGTGTATTGCTTTTAAAGTACATAGACACCTTATACC
>DHVH01000186.1 GCA_002412555.1 Marinilabiliaceae bacterium UBA5213
GCAAAGTACTCGGGGTAACCATTTTTCCACCAGCCTACGCGGGTCTTGTCGGGGTAGTATACCCCGGCAATGTAGCTTCCTTGTAAGGATTTCCCACCATATATCTCTTCAAAGTTGGCCCGTTGTCCCATTTTTCCATTTCCCAGACTGAATATACTTTCAGATGCCTGATGGAATTCGGGATTAAAGCCCTCCTCAACTATTCGCCACTCATCGTGCTTTAAATATTGTCTCATAGTTCTTGTCTTATTACAGATTTTTTAGTTTGTCCAGGGTCATCTGATGTAACCCGCCAATGATCAAATGAGCTTTGTTAAGCACCGCTGCAGAGCCTATTCCCACACAGTGCATGCCAGCAGCTAAGGCTGCTTCCACACCTGCTTCAGCATCTTCAAACACCACACAGTCGGCCGGATGCGCAGCTAAAGCCTCAGCACCTTTTAGAAAGACTTCCGGATCAGGTTTGGCTTTAGAGGTGTGGGTGCCATCAATGATGGTATCAAACAGCTCTGTTAGTTGCAATCGATTAAGGATGGTCATGGCATTTTTGCTGGCCGAACCCAGTGCTGTTGCAATACCGGCATCCTTGCAGGTCATTAGAAACTCCCTGGCCCCCGGCAGTATCTCATCCGGTTTCATCTGCGTAATAAAAGTTACGTAATGATTGTTTTTGCGCCTGGCCAGTTCTTCCTTTTCCTGCACTGATTTTGCAATGCCACCAATTTCAAGCAGTATATCCAGCGAGGCCATGCGGCTTACCCCTTTTAAACGTTCATTGTCTTGCTCGGTAAAGTCAAATCCCATATCGTTGGCCAGTTGTTTCCAGGCAATAAAATGATATTTGGCCGTATCCACTATCACTCCATCTAAATCAAATAAGCAAGCTTTAATCATTTCAAAATTGATTTTAGTTAATCGGTTTTTTGCGGGGGATTATTTTTTCCTAACGTCCAGTTTGTCTTCAACAAACACCACTGATACAGCTGCAATAAGCAGACTTACACCGGCAATAATAAGGGCATAGACGGCTTGAGATTCAAACACACGTTTGATAATTGGTCCGCCAACTATCCCGTTGACAATCTGTGGTAAGGTGATGAAGAAATTAAAAAGCCCCATATAAATACCATACTTGGCAGCGGGAAGTGCCCCGGCTAATATGGCATAAGGCATTGAAAGAATACTGGCCCATGCAATTCCGATGGCCAACATAGGAGCAATCAGCATAATGGGATCTTTGATAAAATAGATGGAAATTAAGCCGATGGCACCAACTGTAAGGGAAAAGGCATGCGTGTTTTTTCTTCCGATCTTTGATGCAATCCATGGAAGGGAAATGGCAAATATGGCTGCAACACCATTATAAACGCCAAATAGCACACCTACCCAGTTAGCCGCATCGTTGTAAAGGGCAGAGGAGGTGTCATTGGGAGCCAAACCGTAAACGTGTTGCGCAATGGCCGGAGTCGTAAATACCCACATGCCAAAAAGCGCCAGCCACGAGAAAAATTGTACCAGCCCGAGTTGCTTCATGGTTTTGGGCATGGCGGCAAAATCCTTAAATATTTGCATGAAGCCGGCATCTTTCTCCAGAAGGTCATCGCTCTCGGGGCTTACGCCAAATTCTTTTAGTTGTTTGGGAGAGTATTCCTTGGTAGTTACCACCGTCCAGATAATGGCTCCTACTAATACGGCCGCACCTACATAGAACGACAGAATTACATTGAAGGGAACACTGCCTTCTTCAGCCACTTTGGAAACGCCCAACCATTCAGCCAGAACGTAAGTGATCCATGAACCTATAACTGCACCAATACCAATGAGGGTCGTTTGCACCGAGAAGCCTTTGGTCCGCTGTTCATCCGGCAATTTATCTGCCACTAAAGCTCTGAAGGGCTCCATAGAGATGTTGAAAGAGGCATCCATGATCATGAGCATACCAGCACCAATAAACATAGGCGGAATAAATGCTGCCAATGATCCGGAATTAGGCATGAATATCAATGCCAGTGCAGCGAAAATAGCTCCAAAAAGGAAGAAGGGGCGACGACGTCCAAGACGTGTCCATGTCCGGTCACTGTAATGTCCAACAATCGGTTGTATGAGCATGCCGGTGATGGGCGCTGCCAGCCAAAACCAGGATAAATGTTCAACATCGGCACCAAAATTCTGAAGAATTCGGCTGGCATTGGCATTTTGAAGGGCAAAGCCAAACTGGATGCCCAAAAATCCGATGCTCATGTTCCAAATTTGTCCTACTGACAAGTGCGGTAGTTTTCTCATTTTTTTATGTTTGTTAATTTAGTCGCTTCTTAAAAAACGGTGTGGTACCACAATGACCACCACTCAATGGGCATTTAATCAAGGCTGCTATTACAGGCCATGAAAAAACAAGTTTGACTATAAAATGTTTGAAGGGGGATTGACACAATAGTTATTGCACCTGAAAACAGGTGCAATGGAAAGAAAACAAAAATAATATTTCTCAGTTACGAGGACAAATATAGGGCAAAATTATATTCCCGTAAAGAAGGAATATCATTTAATTTTTTCCCAGTTGGTGCTTTGGTAGTGACAAGCCCTTATTGCAATCGTTTGCGAAACAGTAAAAAAAGTTTTTGTGCCTGCTATTAAATAAGTTAGACATTTTTCCGCAATCGTTTTCGAAACTACCTTTGTTGTGTTGTTTTTCGCTTTACCAGAGAAGGTGTTATAATTTTAGTCTGGTAATTGATTTGAGCAGTAGGATTCTCCAGGCGCTGAATTAGCAGCCTGACCGCTTCTCTGCCCATCTCATAGCCCTTTTGCTCAACGGTGGATAAGGGGGGAAAGGCTATTGTGGCCACAGGTCCGTCACCAAAGCCTACTATGCAAATGTCTTCAGGTATTTTGAAGCCGTTCTCCTGAAGGACTTGCATCACTGCTATGGCAGTGCTGTCGTTAACGGCAAAAATACCGTCAATTTTGGGCGCTATGGAAAGTATGTGCTGGCGCATACTGAATACTTCTTCACGGGTATCGCATTTGAGTACCAGTCCATCATCAGGTATAATATTATGGTTCTTCAAGGCTTGAGCGTAGCCGTCGTACCGGTGCTTACCAATTAGCAAATGGCGTGGGGCCGCCAGATGCATTATTTTTTTGCAGCCACACTCAATTAAGTGCGTGGTGGCAATGCGTGCTCCTTCAAAATCGTCCGTAACCACTCTGTCTGTTTCAATCTCATCACATATCCTGTCGAAAAAGACCATTGGGATGCCATTATCCATAGCAGCGTGCAAGTGATTGAACTCGCGGGTGGTTTTACTAATGGATACCAGCAGACCATCCACCCTGTGATCGAGCAGCGCCTGTACGTTAATGACTTCCCTGTAGTAGTTCTCGTTCGACTGGCAAATCATTAAGGTATAGCCTTCTCCGTAAGCAAGGTCTTCCATGCCACTGATTACTGAAGAGAAAAAATGATGCACAATTTCGGGTATGACCAGTCCCAGGGTATTGGTCTTTTGTTTGCGTAGGCTTAATGCCAAGGCATTGGGTCTGTACTTGACCTTTTCGGCAAAAGACTTAACCAAATTGCGGGTTTCTTCACTGATATCCGGATGGTCTTTGAGTGCGCGTGAGACCGTTGAGGGGGAAACGCCCAGTATTTTGGCGATGTCTTTTATGGTGATGTGTGTAGGTTTCATAGTCTCATAGGGGTATTAGTTGAATGCGTTGCACAATTCGATGTGAAACATAAACGCTAAAAATAGTTAATTTATTCGACTGCGTCTACAAATATAGATAATATGAATTGTAATTGGTAATTCGCTTTTTTGTTACAAGTCCTTGTTGTATAGTACAAAGGACTTTCAAGGCTTCGATAATAGGAGCTCTCCGCTATCTGCTTTCATTTTTTCTCCACTGATATAAAAACAGCCAAAAACATGTTGTAAAACATGTGTATTCTACGCAATCGACACCGCAAACGTTTGCGGTGTCGATTGCGAAAGAATTCTGTAAAAATATGGCTAACAGTGTTAAAGAGTGTTTTTAATCTACTTCGAAATGCCTTATATTTGTAGCAATGTTTTATGGTTTCAAATTGATACTATAGGATAAGAAAACCGAAAATTTCCCCAGTTGCAAGGGTTTAGGCACAAACGTGTGACCTCAATCGTATTTGAATCGAATTAAAAACTATTAACTAAATCTTGGTTTTATGAAGAAGATGTTGTTTAAACAGAAGTTTCTGTTGCTCTTATTGGGATGCCTTATTCCACTTGGAGTTTTTGCTCAGGAAGTAACGATATCAGGTAAAGTAACTGATGCCGGCGACGGTTTTGCCTTACCTGGTGTTACTGTTGTTATACAAGGTACCCAAACAGGTACTATTACTACACCTGATGGTGATTATAACCTACGCGCCAATGTTGGTGATGTTCTACAATACTCGTTCATTGGTTTTAATGCCGAAGAGCGCGTCGTGCAAGCTGGCGTTACTTCGATTAATGTGGCCATGACGCCCAGTGTTTTTGGCATGGATGAAGTGATCGTAATCGGTTATGGAACTGTGAGAAAAGCTGACGCAACCGGTTCTGTGGATGTGGTAAGTGCCAAAGACTTTAACAGAGGGGCCATTACTTCTGCTCAGGATTTAATGGTCGGAAAGAGTGCTGGTGTGGTTATAACTACAGCAGGCGGTGCTCCTGGCGGCGGATCAAAGATTCGGATTCGTGGTGGCTCTTCGCTGAATGCTTCTAACGATCCTTTGATCATTATTGATGGCGTGCCTTTGGACAATAACACTATCGCAGGAAGCAGTAACTTCCTTTCTTTTGTTAATCCCAATGACATTGAAACTTTTACAGTTTTGAAGGACGCCTCTGCAACTGCTATTTATGGTTCAAGGGCCTCCAACGGTGTTATTTTAATTACCACCAAAAAAGGACGTGAAGGAATGGCCTTAAGGATTAATTATAGTGCCAATACTTCCGTGTCAAGTGCTATAAGGTACACGGATGTATATTCCGGTGATGAAATGCGCCAAATCGCTTTTGACAAAAGAGCTATTTATGGTGGGGCTACCAATCTGAACAAATTGGGAAGTGCCAATACCAACTGGCAGGACGAGATTTTCAGAACTGCATTGACCCATGACCACAATGTGAGTTTTACCGGAGCTGTGAGTACACTTCCTTATAGATTATCTGTTGGTTACACCAACCAGGAAGGTATTTTAAAGAATACAGATATGGAGCGCTATACTGCTTCTATTAGCCTAGATCCAAAATTTTTGAATGACAATTTGAAAGTCAATATCAACGCTAAGGGGATGTATTCGGATCATAATTATGGCGATGATGGAGCTATTGGTTCTGCCATTAACATGGATCCTACGCAGCCTGTAATGGACGGTAATGCTGCTTCTGCCGGTTATTTTCAGTGGGGGAATTATGGTGCCAATTTAGGTACGCCTAACCCTGTTGAGCAATTGATGGAAGTGGATAATAGATCGAATGTCAAAAGAATGATCGCCAATCTTCAATTGGATTATACCATGCCATTTCTACCTGAATTGCGTGCCAATTTGAATTTGGCAACGGATTATACCGAAAGTGAAGGTCACAACAATCGGCCGATAACTTCTCCATCGGTACTCACCAGTCCTACCCATGGTAGGTTAAGTGACTACAGCGGAAAGAACTATAACAATCTGCTGGACTTCTACTTGAATTACGCAAAGGACCTGAAAACCATTGACAGTCGTTTAGATGTGACAACTGGTTATTCGTGGCAGCATTTCGAAAGAGAAGGCCAAACCTACAGCCGTGGTATAGTTGATGCTGAGAATCCACTGAATGTGACGGAAGATTCTAAGTTCATCACTGAGAATTACCTGGTTTCTTTCTTTGGTCGTATGAATTATGCGTTTAAAGATAGATACTTAATGACCCTTACCACACGTTACGATGGTTCAAGTCGTTTTGCTGAAGGTAACCGATGGGGCTTATTTCCTTCTGCAGCTTTGGCATGGAAAATCAATGAAGAGTCATTTCTCAGCAATCTGCATAACCTTACAGAGCTGAAAATGAGATTGGGTTGGGGTATAACAGGTCAGCAGGATGTGACGGACAATAACTATCCCTATCAGGCGCTTTATAGAAACTCTTCTATTGGTTCATATTACCCTATTGGCGGTGTTTTTATGCCAACTTTGCGTCCCAATGCCTATGATCCGGACATTAAGTGGGAAGAGACAGAAACCCTTAACGTGGGTCTTGACTTTGGTTTTTATAACAACCGTGTTTCAGGTTCGGTGGATGTTTATCAACGCACCACCGAAGATTTGTTGAACACCGTAAACATCCCTACTGGTAGTAACTTTTCTAACCAATTGTTAACCAATGTTGGAAGTCTGGAAAATAGAGGTGTTGAAGTGGCTTTAAATTTGATTCCACTTTCAACAAAAGACATGTCTTTGAATCTTGGCTTCAATTTTACTTATAATGAAAATAAAATTACCAAGCTTTTGATGACCGATGATCCTAATTATATTGGTGTTTTGTATGGTGATGCTTTTACCGGGCAAAATCAGGTTACAAGAGTTGGCCATCCTGCTCGTTCCTTCTTTGTGAACAGACAAGTTTATGGAGCTAACGGTAGACCTA
Organism: Marinilabiliaceae bacterium UBA5213; assembly: GCA_002412555.1. Lineage (GTDB taxonomy): Bacteria > Bacteroidota > Bacteroidia > Bacteroidales > Marinilabiliaceae > Geofilum. The sequence goes on from DHVH01000186.1 coordinate 6,654, forward strand.
TTGAAGGTCTTTACGAAGATATTTCCGGTGCCGGAGGAACAGTGAGTGGCGACAACGAAGATAAATACATATTTAAGCAACCAGCCCCTGATTTCTTGTTGGGATTCTCTATGAGATTTGCGTACAAAAATTTTGATTTGTCTGCTTCCAGTCGCGCCAGCATAGGTAATTACGTTTATAATGCTGTAGCTGCCGGGTCATCTTATGATCAAATGTACCAGATTGGTTACTGGAAAAATTTCCCGCGGCTTTTGAACGATACGCACTTTGTAAAGCGTCAGTTTAGCAGTGATTATTTTGTGGAAAATGCTTCCTTTTTCAAATTGGACAACCTCAGCGTAGGTTACAATGTTGAAAACATAACGGACAAACTTTCTGCTTATATTAGTCTAACCGCACAGAATATTTGGACAATAACTAATTATACGGGGCTTGATCCTGAAGTTGAAGATAATGGTATTGATAATAACTTCTATCCTCGTCCACAGGTGTTTATGCTTGGAATTAACCTGACCTTTTAATTTGTTCGATTTAAAAAGATTATAATATGAAGAAGATACTATTAATATTAGGCGTTTTGATATCCGCGCTCATGTTTAACGCTTGTGTGGATGATCTAGACATTACACCAAAGGATCCGGATATGATTCTTTCGGGTAACCTGGGAGACGATCCTATCTATATGAAGCAGGTTTTAGGTAAAATCTATGCCAGTTTTATCATTGCTGGTCAGGGTTCCAACGGCGGTCCTGATATTGCCTCCTCTGATGGTGATTTCTTTACCACCATGCGTGCTTTGTGGAACCTGCAACAACTACCAACCGATGAGGCTATGTGTGCCTGGGGTGATGTAGGTATTGCAGATTTAAATACGCAGACCTGGAGTCCCAGTAATCCTTTCCTGACTGCTTTGTATCAGCGTTTGGGCTTAAGTATTACTTATGCCAATGATTTTATTGGCATGACCAATGGCGACAATGATCCTGCTGTTGTGAGATACAATGCGGAAGCTCGTTTCTTGAGGGCATTGGCTTACTTCTGGCAGATGGATTTGTTTGGCAATCCTCCTTTCACCACTGAAGTAGATGGTGTTGGCAAATTCTATCCTCAGCAAATTCAGCGTGCTGAATTGTTTAAGTATGTTGTCAACGAATTGCATGCCATTGAAGATCTTTTAGATGAACCCGGTTCATCCTATCCTCAGGCCGATAAGGGTGCTGCATGGATGTTGCTGGCGCGTTTGTACCTGAATGCCGAAGTTTACACCGGTACAGCCAAATGGGATAGCTGTAAGATTTATGCCGACAAAGTCATTGCCAGCGAAGCTTATGAACTGAATCCCAATTACCGTCAGAACTTTAGTGCTGATAACCACTATCCTGCTAACCGTGAGATGATTTTTGCCTGGGCTCAGGACGGTGTTCATACCCAAGGATATGTTGGTACTACCTTCATTATTGAGTCCAGCAGTGATTCTGAATTTGTTCCTGCCGAGTTGTACCATGGATTAACGGATAATACGAACTGGAACGGTAACCGGGCCCGAAAGGATTTTCTGAATGTGATGATTGATACTCTGGCCGTATATGGAGGTGGTCCAATACCTGATACTGACACCATTTTTGCTCAAAGTAAAGATAAAAGGGTTTTACTCAGACAAAAGAGAAGCATTGATATTCCAACAGCTTCTTCCAGCGGTGATTATGGTATTGGTGTGTATAAATTTACAGCCAGAAATGCGGACGGAAGTCAGGCGGCTAATTATAATCCTGCGTTTGCCAGTACTGATTTCCCCATTTTCAGATTGGCTGATGCCTACATGATGAGAGCAGAAGCGTTGTTCCAGTCAGGAGATGCTGAAAATGCCGTTAAGGATGTCAACAAAATCCGTGAACGTGCTTTTGGTAGTTCAGAAGGTAATATTACCGCTGGCCAATTGACCGAACAATTCTTGTTAGATGAACGTGGCCGTGAGTTCTATTACGAAGCTCAACGCCGTACGGATCTTGTTCGTTTTGGTCAGTTTACCAATGGCACTTATCACTGGCAGTGGAAAGGTGGCGTGTTTGAAGGCACTGCGACTTCAAGTCACTTGAATATTTATCCAATACCTGGTGACGAGGTGGCTGCTAATCCTAACATTCAGCAGAACGCGGATTATTAATCCCCAGTCCTTTAGGTAATAACAAAAAAAATGAATTATATGAAGACAAATTTTTTGAAATATATAGCTCTGATAGGGTTCATAGGTATTCTTTATTCCTGCGAAAAGGATGAAGAGCAGGTTTTTATGAAGGAAACCCCTGTAGCCCCATCAATTGTAACAATGCCGGATTTGGCATTGTTACGAGACAATGGTTCTGATACTCTGCAGTTTATTTGCACACCTGTAGATCCTGGTTTTGCAGCTTCTGCAAGGTATTTTCTTGAAGTAGATGAAGCAGGCAATAATTTCAGCAGTCCACTGATCCTTTTTAACGGTGTTAAGGCCAATGTAATTAAGATGACAGTTGGTGATTTGAATACCTTGTTACTCAGGAAGTTTACAGCTGATGCGACTTCTCAAGCAGAATTTCGTTTGCGCTCAGTCCTTGTTGTGGATGGAGGAACAGGGGCTGCCGGCACCGGCGCACAGCCTTTTCAGTACATTTCGTCCTCTGTGCCATCTGATGTAACCATTTATGGATTACCCCGTCTGGATCTGATCAACTCAGGTGTTGATCAGAAAATTGAATCGCCTCTGGGCAATGGTGTTTATTCAAGCTATGTTAAGCTAAACTCAGAAAATGCATTTACCCTGAAAGATCCCGATACCGATGTGGTGTATGGTGTTTCTGGTGGTGCATTGGCTGAAGATGGTGCTGGTATTTTGGTGGGAAATAGTGGCTACTACATGCTTATCGCAGATGTGAATGCCATGACCTATTCTTTGGAGCCCTATATGATTGGTCTTATTGGAAGTGCAACCCCCAACGATTGGAATACACCTGATACTAAAATGGACTATGACGCTCAAAGCGCTACATGGTACATTACCGTGGATTTGATTGACGGAGAAATAAAATTCCGTAAGAACGATGGTTGGGCCTGGAACCTTGGTGGAAAAACGGCTGACGAACTGGTTCAGGGTGGTGATAACCTGGCTGTGACAGCCGGAAACTATACCATCACGCTGACCATTATTAATGATGCCACTGGTTCAGCAACCATTGTAGAAAATGAATAACAAGCAGGTGTTTTAAATAATTTGTATGAAACGGCCATGTAAGGTGTCTGACACGAAAGTAGATGATAATTCCATGGGCGTTTCATATGATAACTAAAAGACAAATTTTTAAACATATGAAAAGAAATAGAATATATAAGTTGTTGGCCATGTTTGTTGTTCTGTCAACTACATGGTTCGCTTGTACCGAAGATATGAGCGAAGTGCGGCTTGACGCCGACTTAGCTACAACTCAGAGCATGAATGTAACCTTCAACTCTGCGGTGGTAGAGGGGTATATTGTAGCTCAGGGAAATGGAATTACTGAGAAGGGTGTGTGCTATGCGCTCACTCAAATGCCTACAATTACCGATGACAAGGTGGTGTACACCGGAGATCATGATGGTGCAACCTTTACTGTTACCTTGACTGGTTTGGATTATGCCCGGAAGTATTATGCCCGTGCCTACGCCATGACAGATGGAGGCGTTATTTATGGCGAAGAGATGACATTTACTACCAGGGCTCGTGTGCCTATGGTAACGACAGCTGAAGTTGCTGATGTTACCGGAAATTCAGCCACCACTGGTGGTGATGTTACCGATGATGGAAGAGGTGAGATTTCAGAACGTGGTATTGTTTATGGTACTTCTGATATGCCAACAGTAGGTGAAGATGAGGTGTTTGTAGCTGAAGAGGCCGGTCTGGGAGCTTTTGAGACCAATATGACCGAATTGTTGGGTAATACTACCTACTATGTTCGTGCCTATGCTGTTAACAGCGGAGGTGTTGGCTACGGTTCAGTTCTTGCGTTTAAAACCGAAATCGATTTGCCGGTTGCCACTACTGATTCTGTGAATACGGTTACCAAAACCAGCGCCATGCTTTATGGCAATGCGCCTTATGATGGAGGTGATGCCATTACAGCTAAAGGTTTTGTTTGGGGACTAACAGCGGAACCTACCATTGCTGACAATGTGGTGGACATGATGGCTGAAGATGCCGAGTTTAGCTATGAATTAACTGAACTGGAGTTGAATACCAACTATTATGTCAGAGCTTTTGCGACCAATAGCGTTGGAACTGGTTATGGCGAAGAAATCGCTTTCAAGACTTTGGCTGATATAACCAAATTGTTTGTTGTTGGAGATTATAACGGATGGAATAATAGCGAAACAGCCGAGTTTATTATCTCAACAGCGACCAGTGAGGGTTTAGCTGAAGGGTATATTTATCTGACAACTGGTGGTATAAAATTGGCACTTGACCACAGCTGGAGTGATGCTGCTACGTTTGGCGATAACGGTTCTGGCGCATTAACCAATCCTGGTGCAAATATACCTGTACCAGCCGATGGTTATTACAGAATTAGAGCCAACTTAAGTAACATGACCTATTCTCTTCTAAAAACCTCCTGGGGCGTAATTGGTGATGCCACCCCTGGTGGTTGGGATGGTGAAACGGCCCTGACTTATGACAATGACTTGAAAGTATGGAAAGGCACTTATGCCTTTACTGCTGCTGCCTTTAAATTTAGAGCTAACGGCAATTGGGACTACAACTATGGCAGTAATGCTGCAGATGGCCAACTTCAGCCAGGTGGGGAAAATATTCCTGTGGCTGTTGCCGGAGAATATGCCGTTACTCTGGACTTTAGTGTTCCCAATGAATACACTTACAGCGCTAACCGTTGGGGGTTAATTGGTGGAGCCACACCCGGTGGATGGGATACTGACACCTTCATGACCTGGGATGCGGTTAATAAGGTTTTTACTGTAACTCTTGAAATGACTGCTGATGAGTGGAAATTCAGAGCCAATGGCGGCTGGGATGTAAATCTTGGTGGTGACATTGGTGCACTGACTGCCGGAGGATCCAACATGGCAGTTGCTGCAGGTAATTATACCATTACTTTAGATCCCTGGAGTGGTGTTGGTACTATTACCTTGAATGAATAAAACTGTTTAATAAGAGATATAGCCTTAGGCTATATCTCTTATTTTGAATTGCTTTTAAAATGTTAGAATAACCTAACCTTTGACAAAAACCTTTTCTTTTTAGAGGATGGGTTTTTGTTGCTTTTGCCAAGTTTGTTTGGAAGATCTGGGTTTGAATTGTCCATTAAAACAATGATTATGAAAAAATATTACTTGCTGATTTTTGTGTTTTTGATGTCAACCTTGTCACAGGCCCAGGTGGTATCAAGTAACCCTTCCATTCCGGTTGAGGGTCAGGTCGTAACCATAACCTTTAGAGCCGACGAAGGCACCAAAGGATTGATGGGGTATACCGGTGATGTGTATGCACATACCGGTGTTATTACCTCTGAGAGTACGGGTAGTGGTGATTGGAAGTATGCGGTGGCCGGCTGGGGGGTTAATGTGCCCAAAGCTAAATTGACCCGGGTTGCAACCGATTTGTATGAATTGGAAATTAGCCCGGATATCCGCAGCTATTATGGAGTGCCTGAGGGTGAAGACATCCTTCAAATGGCCTTTGTCTTTAGAAGTGCTGCTACGGTAGGTGGCAGCTGGCTGGAAGGAAAAGGAACCGGGGGATCAGATATTTTTGTGGACGTTTTCAAAGAAGTGTTGACCGCCTTATTGTCAACACCTACTGCTGATGCTCTTTTCCTCCCCAACGAAGAGATTGTTGTGACCGGTAGTGGCTTGAATGCCGATGGTTTAAGACTCTATTTAAATAATGAGCTAATTCTGGAAACTACTGATCTATCGCTGAGTCATACCTTTAATGCACCGGCTTCGGGTAGCCATGAATTGCGCCTGGAGGCTTATGCCGGTGATGAAGTGGAAACTCAAACCATTTCTTTTTACATTCGTGAGGCACCTGAGACAGTTGTACGGCCTTCAGGTCTGCGTCTTGGCGCCAATGTTATCGATGCTAATACAGCCACCTTGGTATTGCAGGCGCCCAATAAGGAGTATGTTTATGTGCTGGGTGATTTTAATGGTTGGGTGCCCAATCCGGAATCGCAGATGAAGAAGGATGGAGAATATTTTTGGCTGACCATTGAGAACTTGGTGGCTGGTGAAGAATATGCCTATCAGTATTACATCGACGGTGAACTCCGTTTGGCCGATCCATATACCAACAAGGTATTGGATGGATGGAATGACCGGGATATTCCGGATCGAATTTATCCCAACTTGAAAGCATTTCCACATGAATTTACAACCGGTTTGGCTTCGGTTTTGAATACTGCACCCGTGGAGTATCAGTGGCAGGTGACTGATTTTCAGGTACCCGCTACAGAAAACATGGTTATTTATGAAGTGCTGATCAGGGACTTAACAGCCAATGGTGATATTAAAACCATAACCGACACGCTGGATTATTTTCAGCGCCTGGGCGTGAATGCCATTGAATTGATGCCCTTTAATGAATTTGAAGGCAATGAAAGCTGGGGGTACAATCCATCATTTTTCTTTGCGCCCGATAAGGCTTATGGTACTATGAACGACTATAAAGCCTTCATCGACGCTTGTCATGAAAGAGGTATTGCTGTGATTATGGATATGGTACTGAACCATTCGTACAGCCAGTCTCCCTTGCTCCAAATGTACTTTGAAGGAGGAAAACCTGCGCTGGATAATCCCTGGTACAACCGGGAGCATAATATGCAGAACACCGCTGCACATTGGGGCTACGATTTTAACCATGAAAGTTTGTACACACAGGCCTTGGTCGATAGTATTCTTGCTTTTTGGATGGAAGAGTTTAAAATTGACGGGTTCCGTTTAGACTTTACTAAAGGTTTTACCAATACCGTTTATGGTCCCTCTTCGTGGGCCAGTGAGTACGATGCCAGCCGTATTGCTATCCTTAAGCGGATGGCAGACCAGGCTTGGGTCGTTAAAAATGATGCCATCATCATTTTTGAGCATCTTTCGGACAATGCCGAAGAGAAGGAATTAGCTGAACACGGCATTCTGTTGTGGGGGAACATGAATCACAATTATTCTGAGGCAGTGATGGGTTACCACGAAAACGGAAAATCCAATTTGGCCTGGTCATCCTACAAGCAGCGCAACTGGAATGAGCCCAACCTGATTTCCTATATGGAAAGTCACGATGAAGAACGGGTGACTTTTAGGGCACTCACTTACGGAAAAGTGGTAGCGGATTATTCCGTTAAGGATCTGAATACTGCGTTAAACCGACACAAAGCTGCTGCTGCGTTTTTGATGGCCATTCCGGGCCCTAAAATGATTTGGCAGTTTGGCGAGTTAGGATTCGACATTAGTATTGATAGTGGCGGTCGTTTGGGTATGAAACCGCCCAAATGGGACTACCTGCAAGTGCCGGCCCGTAAAGCCTTGTGGCAGGTTTATTCTGAGCTTATTAAGATGAAGATAAATGAGCCGGTCTTTTCAACCGCTGATTTCACGCTTGATGTAAATGGGGCGGTAAAAAAAGTGGCTTTGAACGGAACCAATAATCAGGTTCGACTGGTTGGGAATTTCGATGTGGTTGCGCACAACGTAGCGCCTCAGTTTAATTCAACCGGATGGTGGTTCAATCATTTCGAAAGAGACAGTATTCATGTCACCGATCTTAATATGCAGATTACCCTGGCTGCCGGCGAGTTTGCCCTGTTTACCGAGCAAAAACTGACGGACCTTTGGGTCGCTTCATCCATTGGAGAAACCAGGATGGATGCGCGTGAAAGAGCTGTTGTATTCCCTAATCCTGTTGTTAGTGAGGTAAATGTAAAAGCCTCTCAGCAGATCAATAGTATTCAAATTTTTGATATCAACGGCCGTTTAGTAGTCCGCAGTGATGAGCGCAGGTTTAATCCTGTTTTGAACTTGTCGACTTTGCAATCTGGTTTCTACCTGATGCGCATTGAATTGGCGGATGGTCAATTGGAGTATCATAAATTGCAGAAGTAGTTTTTCGACGTAGTTTAATACTACGCCGAGGCCCAGGTGATGAAGTTGAAAACTTTTCTGAGCTATTGCGAGGTAGTTAACAATTACGCCGAGAAGGAGGAAATTTAAGATTATTCAAAAAAGTGCAGCAGTCCCTATAATGGATTGCTGCATTTTTGTTTTACAGCTTGTTTAGAGAGGGTCGGTTTGGGACAATGATTTCTCATTGGCAGGATGGCTGTCTGTCTTTTTATTTTCAAGGGGATAAGTCTCGAATAGCATCTTTTTGATGAGATAAATGGCGGTGTCGGCAACAATTTTTAAATCAGCAATCAGCGATTGCTGATTAACGTAGATTAAGTCATAAAGGATCCGCTCGGTCATTTCTTTCAGGTCGTGGGCATAGCCATATTTGACCATTCCCAAAGAAGTCAAGCCTGGTTTGGTTTTGCTTATCAGGTTATAATAGGGGGTTATTTTTTCCAGCTGTTTGGCAAAGTAGGCTCTTTCAGGTCTGGGTCCTACAACAGACATGTCTCCTTTCAAAACATTCCAAAATTGGGGGATTTCATCCAAATGGCTTTTTCGTAAAAAATGGCCAACCCGAGTAATTCTGTCATCCTGACCCTTTGCCACTAATTGTGGACCATCCTCTTCAGAATTGGTGTACATTGTTCTGAATTTATAGAGCGTGAAGGATTTTTTGTTTTTGCCCAAACGTTCTTGTCGATAAAAAACAGGGCCATGGGAGGATCTTTTTATTTGCCACGCAATAATGGGGAACAGAAAAACGGTTATAAGTAGCCCTAATATCGAAGTAAAAATGTCGAGTAGCCTTTTCATTACTTTAAACCACCAGGAAGGAGTTCGTGGGCGAATGGCCAAAACTGGGATTTGTGTCAGGTTAAGTGTGTTAAAGCCGGCTGAAATAGTCTCCAAAGTGCCTGGAGCCAAACGTACAAGCACTTCCTCTGTGTTTATTTCAGAAAGGATGAGCTCAATTTTCCTGGTCTTCTGGGAATGATTGAGAATAATGACTTCATCAATACTTTCTCTTTTAACAATATCAGGTGTTTGAATCAATTCCCCGAGGTAGGGGAGTTCTGTAAAGGATGTTTTTTCGGCCTTGTGACTGCTGCAGTAGCCTGCAAGCACGAGGTTGTTGACTTCAATGTAACGTAAAATCTCTTTAAAATAGGGCGTTTCGGGCAATTTATGAAAAACCAATAATACCTTGTGCTTGAACCAGCCCAAGCGCAACATGTAGGTGAGCGACAGATGAATAAGAAACCTGCCAAATGCCATCATCAAAGCATATAAGGCGATAATGATCATCAGCTTTAATAAAAATTGCGGGTACAAAGCGATCCATGCTTCTTCTATGGATAAGCATATGAAAGATGTCAGGTAGAGGATGGTTAAAAGGGTGGAGGGTCTTTTCATTGAAAGTTTCCCGATGGAAGCAGCATCGGTTCGATAGCTGCCAATAGAAATCAAAAAGATGACCAAGATGACCGACATCGCTATTTCGGCAGGAATGAGGGGTGAGACGCTAAGCGGTTCACGCAATCCCAATATGGACATCACAGAAGCAAAACTGTAAAGTATTATTACAGAGCCAATGAAGTCAATACAAACAGCAAGAATGGCCGGTAGCCTCCGTTTAAAGAACTGTGTTGATAACATTATAAAAAAGGGGTAAATATTATCAAATGATCTAATTTTAATAACTTAGTTAAACTTAATAACGCTACAATACTCGAGATAGTATTTTTTCTGTCTTATTTTTACCTTCCCACCCTATCCACCCTTCATGCCCTATCCACCCCCTCAACCCAAGCTCGGCGTAGTTTTCAACTACGGCGTTTTCCCTACCCTTCTAGCCCTATCAACCCTTTCCCGCTTCGCGGGATCTCAAGCCGCAGGCGCAGCTCCGATTTTTCGGAATCGCTTCGCTTGCCTCTCTCCCTATCTACCCAATCTGCCCTCCCTACCCATCCCACCCTTCCAAAAAAAAATTATCTTTGCCTTCATGATAAATGATACTTTTAGACATAAGGGCTTAAGATCTCGTCTGGTAGATGAATTGCGTGGGAAGGGGGTTGGCAGCGAGGCGGTGCTACGTGCTATTAATGTGGTTCCGCGGCATTTGTTTCTGGACAGCTCATTTGTGAAGTTGGCCTATAAGGACATTGCTTTTCCTATTGGGGCAGGACAAACCATATCACAACCATCAACTGTGGCCCGACAAACTCAACTTTTGGAGGTTTTACCTGGGCAAAAAGTGCTGGAAGTAGGTACTGGGTCAGGTTACCAGGCGGCTGTTTTGGGGGAGATGGGCATTGATTTGTACAGCATTGAGCGTCAGGCCGAGTTGTACAAAAAATGTTGCCAAATGCTGCCATCATTGGGTTATTCAAAAATTCATTTATTTTTGGGTGATGGCTATGAAGGTCTGCCGGATATGGCTCCCTTCGATGCTATCTTAGTAACTGCGGGCGCTGAAGAGATTCCTGCAAAGTTGTTGCTGCAAATAAAAATAGGGGGCGTAATGGTGGTGCCGATTGGAAGCAAAGTGCAAATGATGACGCGTATCCGCAGGTTGAGTGAAGAAGAATTTGAGCAGGAAGAATTTGGTGAGTGCGCCTTTGTGCCCATGCTAAATGGCATCAATCAATAGTTTTTTCTCAGGCTTGAGTAAACTTATTGACAGCACCGTTGGTTATACCTAGTGCCTATTTTTAAAATACAAACTAAATTATTATGCAGGTTAAATCATTGACTTTTAATCCTTTTCAGGAGAACACCTCAATCCTTTACGATGAAACAAAAGAGTGCGCCATTGTTGACCCCGGCATGTTAACAGTTGAAGAAGAGGAATTGCTTGTCGCGACCATTCAAGAGCTGGGATTAAAGCCGGTCAAGCTTTTGCAAACCCATTTGCACCTCGATCATGTTTTTGGAACCGGATTTGTAGCAGATCGTTACGGATTGAAACCGGAAGCCCACGAAGCGGATTTGCCTTTCATTGCCCAGCATAAAGAATATGCCCGCTCATTTGGGGTTGAGGTTGCTGCCAATCCGCCAGTTCCTGAAGTCTTTCTGAAGGATGGCGATGAGGTGAAGTTCGGCAACATCACTTTAGAGGTCAGGCATATTCCCGGACATTCACCCGGAGGAATTGTTTTCTACAATGAAAGGTCCGGGATTGTAATTGCAGGCGATGCTTTATTTAGCGGCAGTGTGGGGCGAAGCGACTTGCCGGGAGGTAATCATGAGCAGCTGATTTCTGCCATCCAGGAAAAATTGATGACCCTCCCGGATGAGGTAGTGGTATATCCTGGTCATGGTCCATTAACGACTATTGGGCAAGAACGCAATAGCAACCCTTATTTATAGATCGTTAGGTTGATACTATTATGTAACAGAGGGCATATTCAATGAAGCGGGCATAGTGCTAAGTGCCAGTAAAAAAGAATTTGAATGAGTCTTTTTTATCCATTACTGCCAAAAATCACTTTTTTGCATTTGGGAAAGCCCTATTTAATTCAATTTATTCTGCTATATTCAACAATGATTTGTCCAGAGCAGGCGCAGGACGCATCAGTTTGTATGTGCCTGATTAGCAGGTTGTAGATTTCGTTTTTTGAAAAATGGCCTCATCCTGAAGGCGCATTCGTTTCATCTTATATCGTTTGATTATGTCTCAATTTCAGTTTGTCAATCGCCATGTTGGTCCCCGAAAAGAGGAGGCTGATTTTATGTTGAAAAAGTTAGGCGTTTCCTCCTTGGATGAATTAATTGAGCAGGCTGTGCCAGATGCCATTCGCATGGACAGACCCCTGAATTTGACAGATGGAATGACCGAGGATGTGTTTCTTAAACATATCTGGAAGCTGGCATCCAAAAACAAGGTGCTCAAGACTTATATTGGAATGGGCTATTATGGCACGCATACGCCCTCAGTTATTATTCGCAATGTGCTGGAAAATCCGGTTTGGTATACTTCCTATACCCCTTATCAGGCAGAGATTTCGCAGGGGCGCCTGGAGGCTTTGCTCAACTTCCAGACCATGATCACTGAGCTGACGGCCATGGAGCTGGCCAATGCCAGTCTGCTTGACGAGGCCACGGCTATGGCCGAAGCCATGATCATGATGTTCAATACCCGCAGTCGCACCCAGATTAAAGCGAACATCCATACTTGTCTGGTAGATGAGGCCATTTGGCCACAGACCCGCGCTGTTATAGAGACCCGTGCTTTAGGACTGGGCATAGAATTGGAGTTTGTGGCTTCCGACCAAATTAAGTTTGAAGCAGACAGGCACTTTGGACTGATACTGCAATATCCTGATGCCGTTGGTCGGGTGACCGATTACTCGGCGCTTGTAGCCAGTGTGCACAGTGGTGAAGGAAAGGTGGCTGTAGCCACCGACTTGCTGGCATTGACCGTCCTAACACCTCCCGGAGAATGGGGTGCAGATATTGTGGTGGGAACCTCGCAGCGCATGGGTGTCCCCATGGCTTATGGCGGACCGCATGCTGCCTTTTTTGCCACACGCGAGGAATTGAAGCGCTTTATCCCAGGCAGAATAATTGGCATCACCAAGGATGTGAATGGACAAAGGGCGTTGCGAATGGCTTTACAGACCCGCGAACAGCATATTAAGCGGGAAAAGGCCACTTCCAATATTTGTACCGCTCAGGCTTTACTGGCTACCATGGCTAGTTTTTATGCGGTTTACCACGGTCCGGATGGCTTGTCGGATATTGCAGTGCGGGTTCACAATTATACCTGTGCCTTATCTGAAGGCCTTGAGCAATTAGGCCTGAAACGAATTAACAATACTTTTTTTGATACGCTGCGCTACCGCCTGCCAAAAGGCCCTTCTACCGAGAAGCTCAGAAGTATGGCGCTGGCGCGCGACATCAACCTGCTCTATTCCGGTGTTAGCGAATTTGGTGTGAGTCTGGATGAAACCACCAGCGAAGCAGATTTAAAAGCCTTGTTGGTATTGGTGGCAGAATGCATTGGTGCGGAGGTACCGAGTCTAAATTGGCAGGCAGAATGTCAGTTGCCTGAGCAACTGAAAAGGACGTCGGCTTTTATGAAGCAGGAGGTGTTTCATAAATACCGTTCAGAGACAGAAATGATGCGCTATATTAAGCGCCTGGAGCGGAAGGATATGTCGTTGGCCCATTCCATGATTTCGTTAGGGTCGTGCACCATGAAATTGAATGCGGCTTCAGAAATGTTTGCCATTAGCTGGCCTGAATTTGCCGGACTACATCCTTTTGCGCCATTGGATCAGGCACGTGGCTACCATGAAATGATGGTTGAATTGCGTGCCGATTTGGCCGAGATTACCGGTTTAGCGGATATCAGTCTGCAACCCAACTCCGGTGCCTCAGGCGAATACTCTGGCTTGATGGTGATCCGGGCCTGGCACGAAAGCAGGGGAGAAGGACATAGGGACGTGGCTTTAATACCGGCTTCGGCCCATGGTACCAATCCAGCCAGTGCCGTGATGGCGGGCCTTAAAGTGGTGGTGGTTAAATGTGATGAGAAGGGTAACATAGATCTGGATGATTTGCGTGAAAAGGCGGAAACTCATAAAGAGCATCTGGCCTGTATCATGGTGACTTACCCGTCTACTCACGGGGTGTTCGAGGCTTCTATTCAGGAACTTTGTAAGGTAATTCACGACCATGGCGGGCAGGTTTATATGGATGGTGCCAATATGAATGCACAGGTGGGATTGACCAGTCCGGGTATCATAGGGGCGGATGTATGCCATCTGAACCTCCACAAAACTTTTGCTATACCGCATGGTGGTGGCGGACCCGGCGTGGGCCCCATTGGCGTGGCTGCTCATCTGGTTGATTTTCTACCAGGCCATCCCGTGATCGATAACAAGCGGCCGGCGATGTTCACCGTCTCCGCTGCCCCTTGGGGCAGTGCAGGCGTTTTGCCCATTACCTATGGCTATATTAAGATGATGGGGGGGGAAGGACTGACTTATGCCACTAAAATAGCCATCCTCAATGCCAATTATCTGGCGTCAGAACTCAAAGAAGCTTATGGTGTGCTTTATGATGGTGAGCGCGGTCGTGTGGCACATGAATTGATTCTGGATTGTCGCCATTTGAAAATTTCATCCGGCATTTCTGAGCTAGATATAGCCAAACGATTGATGGATTATGGCTTTCATGCACCAACACTTTCGTTTCCGGTGCATGGCACTTTAATGGTAGAGCCTACCGAGAGCGAATCGCTGCCTGAACTCGATCGCTTTGTCGACGCCATGCGCGCCATACGTAAGGAAATTGCGGAGGTTGAGAGGGGTGAAGCAGATCAAGTGGACAATGTGCTTAAAAATGCTCCGCACCCCGAGCAAGTCATGACGGCCGATACCTGGAACCATGCTTATGGTCGTGAAAAGGCTGCCTTTCCCTTACCCTGGGTGCGTGAGAATAAATTCTGGCTCACCGTTGGCCGAGTGGATGATGCCTATGGTGACCGCAATCTGATTTGTACCTGCGATCCGATTGAATCGTATCAATAATCCTATTTGAAAAGGCCAGCTACTTGCATAGCCACTCGCTGGTTGTATTCAAAAGCCAGACTTTTGTGGTTGACTAAATCGACAATGGTACCAATAAAGCAAAGACCAGCAGTGAAAAAATAGAGAATTCCCATGCCTATGTGGTTGATGAGGAATCTGTGAATACCGGCAAATCCAATGAATCCCAGGAGAGCAGTCAGCAAAATGAGCTGCGGATCGCGCCGTCTGGAGCGGTAAATGTTTAGAAAGTTTCTGATGTCAGACTCTGACTTGTCCTTTAATAGTGAATGCAGAAATTGGGCTTCTTCCAGTTCTGCTTCGGGCATTTGTTGCAAAATGTTTTCCATAATAGGTGTTGGTTTTTAATGAGTACTGTAATTTGGTGCTTTGAAAATGGTCCATATTCTGTGGACTAAAATGACTACAGCAGGTATTCCCAAAGGGTGACTTGCGAATGATTGAGAAACGTTGCCTCTAAACAACCATGAAATGGAGGTGCCTAACCCACAGCCGGGGCAAAAACCGATATTGAGGTTTTTGGCCAGACACAAAGAAGTGTGGCCTTCCTCCATTGGCGAGTGGAGCGCCAATGTCAGTATTGCTGCCATCCAGAAAAAGCCTTCCAAATGCGACCATTTAAACTGATATTTCAGAAGAGATGCCTGCATTCATTGTGATTTTATTTCGTAATTGTTATGGCGGTAATCGACCCTAACTCAAATATAGAGGTTTCTTTTGGTAATGAGCATATTTGCTTTGAAAATATGAGTTATTTCATAGCATACCCAGTTCGGGATTTTTAACTTTAATAAAAATGCCGCATATGAGAAAAAACCAAAAACATCCCGAAAGTGAAATGTTGTCCTTAGGCTATCGGCCAGAAATGCATCTGGGCGCTGTTAAATGCCCACTTTTTTTGACTTCTACTTTTTCGTTTAAAACCGCTGAAGAGGGAAAAGCATTTTTTGAATTGGCGTATGGCTTGCGTGATAAAAAGCCGGGGGAGGAAATGGGCATGATTTATAGTCGGGTGGACAATCCTAATTTACAGTTGGCTGAGAAGCGATTGGCTGTATGGGACGACGGCGAGGATGCTGCTTTTTTTTCAAGTGGAATGGCGGCCATTTCTACCATGTTGTTGACTTTCTTAAAGCCGGGTGATTTGTTGCTGTATGGCTCCCCCGTTTATGGCGGAACCGACCATTTCATCAACCAAGTTTTGCCGGATTTTGGTGTGCAGGTGTTTCAATTTACCGCTGAAGAGGGGCTTGGTGAAATTAAAAAGCGGCTGGGGCACGATTACCCTAATAAATATGCATCATTTATCTTTGTGGAGATTCCGGGTAACCCGACCAACTCTTTGATTGATATTGAGATGTGCAGCCGGTTGGCTGCCGACCTGACCCGGGATGGCAAGAGGCCTATTTTGGCTGTGGATAATACCTTTTTGGGCCCTGTGTTTCAGCAGCCTTTGCAATGGGGTGCAGATATTTCGCTCTATTCAGCTACCAAATTTATTGGCGGGCACAGTGATCTGTTAGCAGGAGCCTGCGTGGGACGTGCCGATTTAATGGCTAAGATTAAGGGCATGCGTACTTTCTTGGGGTCTATGCTGGATCCGCACTCTTGCTGGCTTATATTACGCAGTCTGGAAACCCTGAAAATAAGAATGGAGCGGCAGGCTTTATCGGCCCAAAAAGTAGCACTATTTTTGAAAGCTCAATCTTTAATAGAGAAGATATATTACCTGGGCTTTTTGGAAGCGGATGATCCCCAAAAAGTCATTTTTGATAAACAGTGCTTGTCACCCGGCTCCGTGATTTCGTTTGAGGTGAAGGGCGGAGAAAAGTCCGCATTTACTTTCCTTAATCATCTCAAACACTTTAAGTTGGCAGTGAGTCTTGGTTCAACTGAAAGTCTGGCCGAACATCCGGCCTCCATGACACACGTAGATGTGCTGGCCAGCGATCGTCAGTTACTTGGTATCACCGATGGTTTGGTTAGGTTAAGTATTGGTGTAGAGGAGCCGGCCGATTTAATTGCAGATATTGAGCAGGCGCTGTCAGCAACGGATAAGTTGGTCTAATCACATTTTAGGGTAAAGTTGATACAGCTTGTCGTTTGTCACTGATTGCGTGACGGACTGGCACGCCAAGGCTGCAGTTAACAAATGATTGACCTCCTCAGCCAATTGGGATGGCACAAAGTCAACCCCCACTATTTTGGGGTGCGCTAAGGTAAATTCAGGATTCCACCCAAGAAATGAGAGACCCACATTTTCAATATTGGGTAGGTGGTTGTTCTGTAAATAGCGCAGTGCTTCATGTGCTAGTTCAGGAGATTCAAAAATAAGGGCATTCACGTTTAATTTTAGAAGCGCCTTTATACCATTTGCTACCGGCTCTGCCTCTTTAAGCAGTGAGTGGTATGGACTGCTAATATCGAACCGGTCGATGTAGCAGGTCAGATAAGCCCCCAGTTGTGCATGATTGGTCCGCTCCCTTCCAATAAAGCCAATGGCTTTTTTGTGGTGTTGAAAGTGGTGTTGGATCAAAAGGTTGATCATGTGGGAAAAATCATTGTTAAGGGTGCCGGTGGATTTCCTTTCGTTTTGGCTATCGATGATGACCAGAGGTGTTTGCAGGACGGCCAGGCTGCTTTCCCACTCATTTTTATGAATTGGCTGGATGGCAATAATTGCATCTGTTTGCCGTAAAATATAATCGTCGATTATTGCTCTTTCGCTGATAGCGGTCGGTTGAGCCATGCCTGGTAGCAGCCGGTATTGTTGCGATTGCAGCAGAGGAATGAGGTGGTGTACGAGCGTAGTGGCCAAATAACTTTCATTTTTTGGGAGTAACAGTCCTATGGTCATGGTTTTCCCCGAGCTGAGGGTCTGGGCCAGAAAGCTGGGCTGGTAGTTTTGTCGATGGGCTTCTTCCAGAATTCTTTGCTGGGTGGCAGTATTGATTTTATGTTTGTCGCCTTTGCCATTAAGAACAAAGGACGCCGTTGTTTTGGAGACGCCTGCGGCGGCTGCAATGGATTTCAAAGATGCTCTTTTCATACTAAACCGGTTAAGTCGGCCTAAATGTAGATCAAATATTTTGGCTTAGCAAGTAATTTTGAGCGCTTTGTATTATGTTTTCGGTCGACCTGCTATTGTAGAATTGTTTATAGCGTCACCTAAAGCCAATTTCTAAGCAAAATATTTGTGTAAATATCAAATTATCACCGTAAATTCGAAAGTCTAATAACCTTAAAAATAATGATTATGAAAGCACTTCAGGAGTTTAAGGCTTTTGCCATTAAAGGCAACGTAGTTGACATGGCCGTAGGTATTATAATTGGTCTGGCATTTGGGAAAATTATAACCTCCATTGTCAACGATATTATCATGCCTCCCATTGGTATGTTGTTAGGTGGCATAAATTTTAGCGATTTGAGTTATGTTTTAAAGGATGCTGTCGGTGAAAATCCTGCCGTTAGTATTAATTATGGTAATTTTTTACAGGTTACCTTGGATTTTTTTATTGTTGCCTTTGTTATTTTTATGGTGGTAAAAGCCTTGAACAAACTTAAGCGAAAAGAACAGGTCGCACCCACTGTGCCTCCTATACCTACTAAGGAGGAAATTTTGTTGACTGAAATTCGTGACTTGTTAAAGAAATAATCCGTTTTTATACATTTAATCTTAACCAAAATGAGAAATCTTCAATCAGGCGTACTGTTTTTGTTGGTATTGGTAACATTAATGCCAGCAGGAGCACAGGAAAAATCCCTTTTGTGGAAGGTGACCGGGAATAATTTATCGGAGCCTTCTTATGTGTATGGCACCATGCATATTTTGTGTGCAGAAGATTTCGAATTTCCGGAGAAGCTTCAATCGGCCATAGACGAAACCGAGGTTCTTGTTCTGGAATTGGATCCTACCGACCCAAAACTGTTAGCGGAAATGCAGCAGTTAATGGTCAACCCGGGTATGCAAAATATTTACGCGGATTTGGCGGAAGAGGATTATGCGCTGATCAATGGTGTGCTACAGAATGCCTACGGTGCCGGACTGGAGCAAATGGGCGTTTTAAAACCCATGGTTATTTCTACAATGATAATGATGGCCGTGCTTTTTCCTTGTGAGAACAAGGTAACCATCGACGGAGAATTGGCCCAGAAGGCTAAGGAGGCCGAAAAGGAAATCGTAAGTCTGGAAACCGCTGCTTTTCAAATGTCCCTTTTTGACGAAGTGCCAAAAGATGTTCAAATCAAAGATTTACTCACAACCCTTGGTGATGATGGTAAAGCAGAGTTTGAAGCTTTAAAAAGGGCTTATCTGGCAGAAGATATGGTTGCCATGCACGCTTTAATGAACGATAATGACATGATGAAAGAATACGGACATATCTTGCTGGGAAAAAGAAATCAGGTATGGATGGAAGTCTTGCCCGACCTGTTTCAAAAACAGGCCAGTCTGGTTGCCGTGGGTGCCGGTCACCTACCCGGGGAAGACGGTTTGCTCGAACTCCTGAGAGATGCTGGGTATACGGTGGAGCCGGTTTTATAAAACGCTCCCCCTTTCTTGTCTTTTGACAGGGTAAGGCAGGCAAAGAGCAGTTTGCCTTAGATTATGCTTTTTGAATGGATAACGTTATGTGTTACAGTACTCAAATAGGAAAGAGTAAGGCGCAGCTCTCCGCTCGCTTTAAAGCCAGTTTTGTCAACCCAGAGTGGTATGCGCCGGGGAGTTTTTTGGCTTTTACCTACCCCATAACTCCAGTCATTACGCATGCCCAACCGGAGGTAATTCAAGGGTTTTCATGGGGACTGGTTCCGCCTTGGGCAAAAGATTTGTCTATTCGGAAAAACACGCTGAATGCCCGCATGGAAACGCTGGATCAGAAACCCTCATTCAAATTCGTGGTGGCGCAGCGATGCCTGGTACTGGCAGACGGTTTTTTTGAATGGAAATGGCTTGACGCCAAAGGCAAAGCTAAGCAAAAGTACCTGCTCACGGTACCTGACGGAGAAGCCTTTGCCTTTGCAGGGCTGTGGAACGCCTGGACGGACAAGTCCACTGGAGAAATTCTACACACCTACACCATTATTACCACAGTCGCCAACGAACTGATGAGCGAGGTTCATAACACAAAAAAGCGGATGCCCGTTATTTTGAGCCCCCATGCCGAAAAAGATTGGCTCAATGGGGGCGATTTGGTGATGACGAATGACCTGCTGCAGGCCACAGCTATTTCATAGGGGACAAAAAGCAACAAGGGGCTGCCCATGCATGCGGACAGCCCCTGTTAAAAAATCAAGAGAGGTGAATTATTCCTGTACTTTAACCTTTATGGTCATGGTATTGTTGGCAATCGTTTCAATCATGAATAAACCTTTTTTGCCTTGAGCAGTGGTGAAAGCCACTACATCATCAACTGCAAGCTCAGTTACAATTGAAAGAACTACGTTGGTTTGTTCAGTAATTTCTGCATCATTGCTAATGGCGTTGAAGTCCTCTTTTGATAGAAGCGTGATTTTTAACTTTGTTGCGTTTCTTGTTGTCCATGAAGATACGTTAGTGAGTATGGTGGTAAAAATAGGGTCGTTGGGTGCAGCTATGGCATGTTTGGTTCCATCCAGTACATATACAAAGTCGATGGTGGCTGCATTAGCTCCGGATTCTGCATATTTATAAACTCTATTTGTACTTGATGCGTAGAAACTGCCTTCTGCAGTCGTGCTTTGGTTTCCTAAAAGTACTGCGGTGTAAGTTTCAATGTTGCTTTGAACATTAATGGTGAAGGTTCTCATTTCAACCAATCCCTTACGGTCGGTTACGCGAATGCTGGCAATTACCTGACCCACAGTGTTGGTTGGGATGGTAAAAGTTCCAGCGTAAGAGTTTGAGGAGCTAAAATCCTCAACGCTGGCAACGGGAACATTGTTGATAATGTGCTCTACCAAATCCAGTTTATTGTCGCTTACAACGTTGTATGAAATGTTGATCTGTTCACCTACTAAAGGTTCCAAATTTACTTCGCCGTCAACCACAATACTGATAATTGCATCCTCATCTGCTTCACAAGCCGTAAAGCTTACACCCATAATCATAGCCATTAAAAGGCCGAACAGTCTCATTTTTTTCATGTTTTAAAATTTAGTAAATTGTTTGTTTTAAATTGATGTTTATTTATTCGTTGTACCGGATTCAATCAAATTTTGTTCCATATTTCTTAAAAGTTGACAGATTATTTTCTGTATCCCACTGTTTGTCCGTAAAGCGCTTTTTGCATCGGATTTAGATTCAGGACTTTGTGGAGCTCATCGGCGTCCACCCAGGCCCTGATGACGCAGCCTAAATTTTTACTGGCTGCTGTCAGGTAGACATTTTGGGCCATAAAGCCTGAGTTGGCATGAGACGGAATCAAAGATTCCGTGGTAATGGCTTCCGGGGTCTCTACACCGGCTTTTGCCAAATTGCTGACATACACAAAATTGAGCGGGGCAGTGGCTACAAAATCCTGCAAGCCGGCATGCTGCCTGAAGTCTCCCTTTTTAATCAACTCTAAGATATGGTCTTCAGCATTGTAAAGATAAATGCCTTTGTCGAGGAAGACATACAGATCCATTTCCTGTTTGTTTTGAGAGGATGGGGCTGTCCTTTTGTCATCCCTGTTAAAGCCCCAGGCTGCCCAGCATAAATCAGAAATGTCCTGCAGTGACAGCGGTTGATTGGAAAATTCCCGGGTGGACTGCCGTTTATTGAGGGCTTCCATTAATGGGATTCCTCCGGAGTTGTCAGGGGTGGGTAATTCAATGTTCTGACTGCAGGCACTCTGGGCTAAAAGAAAAAGGGTTAAGAGCAGGGTTGTTGTTAGTTTGTTCATAATTAAAATTTTAGGTGGTTTTTTAAATGGAGTTGCAGATGCCTGCAAATGTAAAAAAAGTAGGGTGGATTAATCATGAAAAATCAAGCATTCGTCATGGATTATTTGTTTTTGGTCATATAAAATGTTGGAAGCTTAATAGTTAGCCGGCTATTATATATTTTAGCCAACCAAACTCAAATACCTTTAGCCATGTTAAAATTCACTCAATCCAGGATCATTCCCGGACAAACCCTACGGAGCCTTGTTTTTCTTCTTATTTCTACATTTTTGTTGACACCCCTTTTGGCAGAAGTCAATAAAAACGATGACAACAGGGTGATTCGGCAATTGGAGCAAATTGAAAAAATGCAGGCCACTTACAAAAGCAAGTTGCAAGAGGCCGATTCTTTGATAGTTGTGGGTGATACGCTATTGGCGCGCACCACCGAAGCCATTTTTCAGGCCACTATAAAAATGAGGCAACAAGCCAGGACTTATTCTGACCAAAAACGCAATTTGGAGAAAACCATCCTGGAGTTACCCCGTCAGGAAGCCAATGAGTTAAGGACAACCATTCGTGCCATGGATATGGATTACCGAAACGCCTTAAAAGAGTATGACGACTTTATGCGTCAGGTCATTCGAGAATCGGAAAATGGTTTATCTAGCTATGACAAGGGACAAGAATTTCGGAAGGAAGCGGAAAAAGGATTAAAGGAAATCGAGCGCCGGATGGCCGAGATCAAGAACTCTATGGATAGCAATAGTGGGGAAGATGTTAATGTAACGATGAATTAAGGAGGCTATATTGTAAGTCCATCAGGAGGGGGACTTATTGCTTATATTTGTAGGATGTTTTAACGGTTGTTACAGCTCTGGCTTTAACAACCGTTTTTTTATGCTATCATTGAAGTAGTTTATTTGCTTTTAGCGTGAACTAAAAGCCGTTTTAATGGTTGTTAAAATTGTCATTTCAGGGGGTAATACCTCCGGTTGAAGTTTATTTTAAAACTTTTTTTTCAAAACTTTAATAGTTTAGCGCTCATTACCATTTAAACTAGGTGTGAGCGCTGTTTTTTGCAAAAAATCGATTAAATTGTGTTAGTGTATGTTAGAATCTTTTTTGTAGGTTCGGTTGAATAAATTATTTTAGCGAGTCCAAACAAAAATGGAACTGAAATTATAGATAAAAGCAATAGATACAAAATAAAATGGTTATGCAAACAAAACTTCAGGAGTTAACTGAAAAGATTTACAATGAGGGCGTTGAGAAAGCACGCCAGGAGGCTGATGCTATTCTGAATGAAGCCAGGGAGAAAGCAGCTGCCATTGAAATGGAGGCACAGAAGATGGCAGACGCCATTGTAAAGGGTGCGGAAGATAAAGCCGAAACCTTAAAGCAGCATGTGGACTCTGAGCTAAAAATGTCTATTGGTCAGGCCATCTCAGCACTCAAACAGGAATTGGCCAATCAGGTAACCATGAAGGCTGTTCAGCCCGGGGTTAAAGAGGTTTTCTCAAATGTGGATTTTTTAAAAGCGGTTGTTCAGAAAGTGGTGGGTGCCTGGGCCGAGAAGGACACCATGGATATGAAGGTGGTTTTGGCTGAGAAAGACCGCAATGAGTTGGAGACTTTCTTTAAAAATCAGTTGGCCGATGAGTTGAACAAAGGCCTGGAGCTTACCTTCTCTGAAGGTGTAAAGTCGGGCTTTAAAGTCGGCCCTTCGAAAGGTGGATATCTAATCAGTTTCACCGATCAGGATTTTATCTCTTTCTTTAAGACTTACTTACGTCCCCGGACCAGTGAACTACTTTTTGAACAGGAAAAATAATGGGAAATAACTACTATGCATTGGTTGCAGGGTTACCCGATATCCTTCTGGAAGATAAAAAAATAGTACATTCTTCGGCCGAATTAAGGGAATACCTGAAGGAGGAGGTTCAGCCGGCAGATTATAAGCTGGTTGAGCTTTTATATATGCCATTTGACCACCAAAACCTGCTTAATCTGCTTTTTAAGAAAGCAGGAGAGTGGGATCAGCGGGGGAATTTCTCCAGAGATGAAATGGAACAGTATCAGGATCGTAAAAATTACGAAGTGTCAGACACGGAAAATCTGCCTGCTTATTTTGCTGATTTCCTGGAGGATTTTCATGGGGAGGAGTCCATTGACGACTACTACACAGCTGAGCAATTGTTGACGGCTGCTTATTACCGGTATCTGGCTGAAAGTCCCAACCCATTCATTCAGGAAGTGGCCCGCTACCAAAGTGTTGTTGGCAATGTAATGTTGGCATTGAATGGTCGTAAGTACGAGGAACCCTTCGAAAGCAATCTGGTGGGGGATGATGAAATTACCGCGGCACTCAAGAAAAGCCGCACCAGAGATTTTGGCTTATCCAATGAAGTCAGCGACATCGAACAGTTGATACAGATTTTTGAGACACCTAATCTTTTGGACCGGGAGCTTAAATTGGATCATCATAAATGGCACTTTCTGGATGAAATTACCTTCTTTAATTATTTCACCATTGAAAAAGTGCTGGCATTTGTCCTTAAGCTTTTCATCGTTGAACGATGGATGGAGCTGGATCATGAGAAAGGAAAAGAAATGTTTAATCAATTGCTGAACGATCTGGAAGCAGGTTTTCAGTTTCCTGAAGAATTTACATTAGCATATGGAAAAAAATAATAAAACAACAGGAAAGGTAGTCGGTATAGTGGCCAACCTGGTTACTGTTGCGGTGGACGGACCGGTAGCTCAAAACGAGATTTGCTTTATTGCTCATAACGAGGAGCGCTTGATGGCTGAGGTCATTAAAGTGGTTGGTGTGAATGCCTATGTTCAGGTGTTTGAAAGCACACGCGGTTTACGCATTGGTTCTACGGTGGCGTTTGAAACGCACATGTTGGAAGTAACGCTCGGCCCTGGTATTCTATCGCGCAACTATGATGGTCTGCAAAATGATCTGGACAAGATGGAAGGTGTTTTCCTCACAAGGGGTGAATATACCGATCCTCTAAATCGAGAGATGAAGTGGGGCTTTAAACCTTTGGCCAAGGCCGGAGATGTGGTTACTGCTGCCAGCTGGTTGGGCGAGGTGATGGAGAACAGCATTCCCCACAAGATCATGGTGCCCTTTAAAATGGAAAAGCGCTACACGGTCAAGTCGGTTAAGGCTGCGGGTGATTATACAGTTGATGAGGTCATCGCAGTGGTGGTGGACGACGAAGGGGTGGAGATTCCCCTCACCATGGTGCAGAAATGGCCGGTCAAAATGGCTGTGCGTTCCTATAAGAGCAAGCCACGCCCCTTTAAACTGCTGGAAACAGGCGTGCGTTGTATTGATACACTCAACCCTATTACAGAAGGTGGAACAGGTTTTATTCCCGGTCCCTTCGGAACGGGAAAAACCGTTTTGCAGCATGCCATCAGCAAGCAGGCAGAGGCAGATGTGGTTATTATCGCTGCCTGCGGTGAACGGGCCAACGAGGTAGTAGAGATCTTTACGGAATTCCCTGAGCTGGACGATCCAAGGACGGGCCGGAAATTGATTGAACGAACCACCATTATTGCCAATACTTCTAACATGCCGGTAGCTGCCCGTGAGGCATCTGTTTATACCGCCATGTCACTGGGTGAGTATTACCGTGCGATGGGACTCAAAGTGTTGCTGATGGCCGATTCCACTTCACGCTGGGCCCAGGCCCTGCGTGAGATGTCCAACCGACTGGAAGAGCTTCCCGGACCGGATGCCTTCCCAATGGATTTATCGGCCGTTATCTCTAACTTCTATTCCCGTGCCGGATTTGTGTATTTATCCAATGACGCAACCGGCTCCATTACCTTTATTGGTACTGTATCGCCTGCCGGTGGTAACTTAAAGGAGCCGGTAACCGAGAGTACCCGTAAGGCGGCCCGTTGTTTTTATGGTTTGTCGCAGGACCGCGCCGATAGCAAACGCTATCCGGCCATTGATCCCATCGACAGTTATTCCAAGTACCTGGAATATCCCGAAGTGCAGGAAAGTCTTAAGAAAACGGCCGGTGAGGGATGGCTCGATGCGGTGATAAAGGCCAAAGATATTTTACTGCGTGGTAAGGAAGCCATGGAGCAGATCAATATTTTGGGTGACGACAGTGTGCCCATTGGCTTTCATGACCGATTCTGGAAATCTGAATTGATTGACTTTGTTATCTTGCAACAGGATGCTTTTGACGACATAGATTCTTCTACGCCTATGGTGCGACAAAAGCATATGCTTTCGAGTGTGTTAAAAGTGGCCGACACGGAATTCAAATACAAAGGTTTCGAGGAGGTTTCTGTGTTCTTCAAAGAAGTGATTAATATTTACAAACAAATGAACTATTCGGAGTTTGAATCTGAGTCGTTTAAAAAGTATGAGTCAAATCTTGATTCTCTGTTAAAAGAGCGCATGAACTAATTGTTTAACTGAGTAAAATTTGAATAATGGAAAGTCAGGCATTTCAAAAAATATATACGCAACTGATCAACATGACCAAGGCTACAGTAACGCTGAAGGCCAATGATGTTGGTTATGATGAGATGGCCATTGTGCATGGCCGCAAAGCCCAGGTGGTAAAGCTGATGGGCGATATTGTTACGCTTCAGGTGTTTTCGGGTACCGAAGGTATTCCTACCAACGCTGAGGTGACATTTTTGGGGCATCCACCACAATTAAAGGTGAGTGATGAGCTGGGCGGGCGCTTCTTTAACGCCTACGGCGATCCTATTGATGGGGGTCCCGAGGTAGAGGGCGAAATACGGGACATTGGTAGTCCCTCTGTTAACCCGGTGCGGCGTAAGCAGCCTTCGCAGTTAATTGCGACAGGTATAGCGGGTATTGACCTGAACAACAGTCTGGTATCGGGTCAAAAAATCCCCTTCTTTGCCGACCCTGATCAGCCTTACAACCAGGTAATGGCCAGTGTGGCTTTGCGGGCCAAGGCCGACAAGATCATTCTGGGTGGAATGGGACTGACCAACGATGATTACCTCTTTTTTAAGAATGTATTTCAGAATGCCGGTGCTCTGGATCGCATCATCAGCTTTGTGAATACAACGGAGAATCCGCCTGTTGAGCGTTTGTTGGTACCGGATATGGCATTGACGGCTGCAGAATATTTTGCGGTGGACAAGAATGAAAATGTGCTGGTACTGCTGACGGATATGACACTTTTTGCCGATGCCTTGAGTATTGTATCCAACCGTATGGACCAGATACCTTCCAAGGACAGTATGCCCGGATCCTTATATTCTGATTTGGCCCGTATTTACGAAAAGGCGGTTCAGTTCCCATCGGGTGGTTCCATCACCATTATTGCGGTAACCACGCTCTCGGGCGGTGATATTACCCACGCCATTCCCGATAACACGGGTTATATAACGGAGGGACAGTTGTTCCTGCGCAGGGATACGGAAATTGGTAAAGTGATTGTGGATCCCTTCCGCTCACTGTCGCGCCTGAAACAGTTGGTTATTGGTAAGCAAACGCGTGCGGATCATCCGCAGGTGATGAATGCCGCCATTCGTCTGTATGCCGATGCCGCCAACGCTCGGACCAAGCTCGAGAATGGTTTCGACCTGACCGACTACGACGAACGTACGCTGGACTTTGCCAAGGTTTATTCCGATAAATTGTTGGCCATTGACGTCAATGTGGACACCGATACCATGTTGAACATCTCATGGGAACTGCTTAGTAAGAACTTTACAAAGGCAGAAGTGGGTATTAAACAAGAGTTTGTAGATAAATACTGGATCGAGAAGTAAGGACTTCTTTTCAGTCATTTTGTAACTCTTAATATCTAAAAAAGGATGTCAATAAAATTTCAATATAACAAAACCTCACTGCAATCGCTGGGCAAACAGCTGAAGGTGCGTGAACGGGCTTTGCCAACTTTGAAGAATAAGGAGTCAGCGTTGCGCAGCGAAGTGAAGCGGGCCAAAGATAAGGCAGCTGCTTTGGATTTGGAGTTAGAGCGGGAGTTGGGTCGTTACGATGATATGCTGCGCTTATGGGGTGAGTTCGATGCTTCTTTGGTGAGGGTGAAGGATGTAGATCTGTCGATTAAAAAGATAGCTGGCGTTCTGACACCCGTTCTGGATAAGATTCATTTTGAAGTGGCCCCTTACAATCCCTTTACGCGCCCGGTCTGGTTTGCCGATGGTATTGCCATTCTCAGGGAGCTGGCCCGCATGGGCATAGAGCGTGAGGTGTGGCTGCGTAAAATGGAGTTGCTGGACTATGCCCGCAAAAAAACTACCCAGAAGGTAAACCTTTACGAGAAAGTACAGATCCCCGGATTTGAAGATGCCATGCGCAAAATCAAACGCTTCCTCGAAGATGAAGAGAACCTCTCCAAATCGGCACAGAAGATTGTTAAAACCCGTCAAGAACAGGAGGTGGAGCTATGATAGTAGCCATGATGAAATATTCCTTTCTGGTGTACCATGCCGAGTACAAAGCTTTTCTGAAAGAGCTGAAGAACCTGGGTGTGTTGCACATTGAGGTCAAAAAGCATGAAGCAACAGCCGAAATCCAGGAGCTATTGCGTGCCTACAACGATCTGTCGCGCACCCTTCGTAACATGGAAAACCGTGTTAAGGATAAAGAGGTGGAGGGCGTCAAGCCTGTATTTGACAATGGCGAGGCCGTGCTGGAACGCATTCGCGCCATAGAAGGGGAGTTGGATTTGAAGCAGCAACAAATCAGTAATCTGGATAAAGAAGCTCAGCAGTTGGGGCCTTGGGGCGATTTCAATCCCCAAAGGGTGCAGCAGTTGTCCGACAGTCAACTATTTCTCCGATTCCTGGTATGCCGCGATAAGAACTTTGACCCGCAATGGGAAAAGGACCACTATTTGAAAGTGATCAACACGGTTGGTGGGTTTACCTATTTTGTGCTGATCGAAAAGGGTGAGCAACAGGAAATGATTGACTGGCCGGGAGTGGATGAAATAACACTGCCGCAAAAGTCCTTGACTGCCATCCGGGAAGACCAGTCCCTCATCAGCTCCGAAATTAACCAACTCGATGTCGAGTTGGATTTGATTGCAAAGCATTGCATGGGACACTTGCAAAGTTTAAGTGATCAGCTTAAATCAGAACTGGACGAGACCAATGCCCTTTTTCAGACCCAGGATGAGGTGGAGAATCAGGTCAAACTGATTGAAGGATGGGTGCCTAAGCCGAAGACAGATGAGCTGAACGCCTTTCTGGATGAGAAAAAAATCCTGTTCGTAGCCAACAAGCCTTCGGATGATGAAAAAGTGCCGGTGCTGCTTAAGAATAATAAGTTTGCCCGGTTGTTCGAAGTCATTGGCGATTTGTACGAATTGCCCAACCATAAAGAGCTGGATTTGGTGCCGTTTTTTGCACCCTTTTACATGATGTTCTTTGGTTTTGCGCTGGGCGATGCCGGTTACGGCTTGCTGATTTTGGGTGTGGCCTTTTGGCTTAGGCCTAGAATCCCGGCCATGAAAAACATTTTGGGTTTGGCCCAATGGCTGGGATTGGCAACGGTAATTTTCGGGATATTGACGGGGACTTTCTTTGGAATGGACCTGGTTAATGCGGAAATTCCCTGGCTCGAAGGCTTTAAACAATACATGATCACCAAAGAGAATATGTTTAACCTGGCACTTATTTTAGGGGTTATCCAGATCTTGTTTGGCATGGTGATTAAGGTCGTGAACATCTCCATCAGCAAGGGTTTTACTTATGCCTATGCCACCATTGGCTGGCTCATATTGCTGATGGGCAGTGGTAGTCTGTATTTGCTGAAAGAATTCGCAGGCCTGGGTGCTACCGTTGGAAGTTACGCACAGAATACCATTTTTGTAGTATCAGGGGTGCTCATTTTATTGCTTAATAATCCCCGCCGAAGCATTGTCATGAACTTTTTGAGTGGTTTGTGGGATGTGTATGGCATGGTTACCGGTTTGATTGGCGACTTGTTATCGTACATCCGACTTTTTGCTCTGGGCGTTTCCAGTGCCATTTTAGGTTTTGTGTTCAATGAGCTGGCCATGAGTCTGAGTCCGGATCACATCATTCTGGGCCCCCTGGTAATGATCATTATTTTGGTGGTGGGTCATGGAATGACTTTGTTTATGGCCGGATTGGGCGCCTTTGTGCACCCCATTCGTTTGACCTTTGTAGAATTTTATAAAAATGCCGGTTTCACCGGGGGCGGAAAGCGCTATACGCCTTTTGCCGAAAAAAGTGTAGAATAAATAACAGTTATAACAAATTAAAAGAGAAAACATGGAACCTATTGTATTAGCTTACATTGGAATTGGCCTAATGGTTGGATTAGCCGGAACCGGCAGTGCGCTTGGATGTTCAGTGGCCGGTAGCGCCTCTGTGGGCGCTATGAAAAAGAACCCCGACGGCTTTGGATCTTATTTGCTGTTGACAGCACTTCCCGGTAGCCAGGGACTCTATGGTTTTGCTGGTTACTTCCTGATGACCGATGCATTTTTCGGCTTACTAACCAATCCCACCTGGACACAGGCAGCTGCTGTTTTTGGCGCAGGTCTGGCAGTGGGTCTTGTTGGTCTGATATCTTCATACCGTCAGGGACAGGTTTGTGCCAACGGTATTGCTGCTATTGGTTCGGGCCACGATGTGGCAGGTAAGACACTTATCCTGGCTGTATTCCCCGAGTTGTACGCGATTATCGCTTTGGCTGCTGCCTTTATGATTGCCGGAGCTGTATAAGCCAAACGGTTGAAATCTGAATGAATTAAAAAAGATCGCTCCAATGGGGCGATCTTTTTTTGTACAAAAAAAGGGGACTGTCCAAAGGACAGCCCCCGCACTGATATATGGAGGAATCTGTGTGCGTTATAATCCTTAAATTTTGGTACTGTCTAATGTGGCTACCAAGCGGTTGAAATCCTCTGCAATTTCTTTTCTAAGGTTGTCTATATCCGCCTCTGTAGCTTCGCCCCACGATTCAATTTTTTCTTCCAGAATTTGAGCTTCTGATTTAAGTTGTGCAATGTTGGCTTTTACCTCTTCATTGACTTCTTGTCCTTCAGCCTTAATTTCGCCTTCATAATGTTCCAATGATTGGCTAAACTCCTCCAGCTTTATATCCAGTTTGGTCACAAACTCAGGATCTTCTGTTACGAGGCCATTCAATTTGGATTTTAGATCTTCATAAGAGGTGTAGACTCTGTTTTCGAAGTGATCAACAGTCTCATGTTCCTCTGTGTTAGAATCAGCTGTTCTTGAACGTTGATTGCAGGAAACGATGGTTGTTCCTGAAATTATACCAATGCCTGCAATAATCATTATGTTTTTAAATGTTCTTTTCATGGTAGTCTTGTTTACGGTTGTTTGTTTAATATATTACTCCTCCTAAAGTTTATAGGTATGGAAAAACTGTGCCAAAGCTGCAGTATTATGTGCAAGTAATTGATTATAAGAGTTATGACATGATAAGTGGATGGTGCGTTGATATTTGAAATGTAGAACCTTTCTACAGTTTGAGGTGTGAGTTGACACAATTAGTAGGGTTTGCTAATTTGAAAGATGCTTACTGGTGATTGTTGATTATGATTCAGACGGTGTGCTCAATTATGAGGGGGTGTTCCTTTTTGTAGTGTTTTTGAATAGAATTAACTTAATCTTAATGTATCTAAGTGTCTTCATAGCTCTGTTTTATGCACTTTTGCAGAGTTAATAAATATTGTTTCTAAATAATGCCCTTATTTTCACAGAGCTTTTGTAAATTACTTCCATTTAGTGATAAATGTTGTTGTTTGGAGCGCTTATTTATCTTTAAATTGTTCATTATAATCCCTAAACATCCGGTCCGCCGGATATTAACTACTTAATTAACTTAACTTATGAGAAAGACTAGTACATTGTTTTTACTGCTGTTACTCTTACTGGGTTCTGCAGGAGTTTCCGGTCAGATTACCGTAAGCGGAACATTGCTGGATCAGGAAACCAGTGAGCCATTAATTGGTGCCACTGTTGTTGTTGAAGGAACAGCAATTGGCTCCACTACCAGTATTGACGGAGAATTCTCATTTCAGGTGAGCGAGAGTCCCGTTACCTTATTATTTTCTTACGTTGGGTATAAAAATAAATCTCAGCGCTTCAATGTTGCTGATAGAGGCGCAATAGGCATTGTTTATCTAGAGCCTGACGCCATATCATTGGGAGAGATTGCTGTCACTGCCTCTATTGGTGTTGCGCGTCGCACGCCTGTAGCCATGTCCAACATAACTCCACAGTTTATAGAAGAGAAATTGGGAACCATGGAGTTCCCTGAAATACTAAAATCTACCCCCGGGGTATATGCTACCAAAGGACCCGGAGGATTTGGTGACTCCAAAATTAATATGCGTGGTTTTCAATCGGCCAACGTGGCCGTTATGATCAACGGCGTTCCTATGAACGACATGGAGTGGGGTGGTGTTTACTGGTCCAATTGGGCCGGCTTGGCAGATGTGACCTCCTTAATGCAAACGCAGCGCGGCTTAGGTGCTTCCAAAGTTTCTGCCCCTTCCGTTGGTGGTTCCATCAATATCATCACCAAGTCCATTGATGCCAAAAAGGGTGGCTCAGCCTCTTATAGTCTGGGTAACGATGGTTATAATAAAATGGTATTTGATGTTTCAACCGGATTAAGTGAGACTGGTTGGGCCATGACCATGTTGTTGGGCAAGACCTGGGGCGATGGCTATATTCAGGGTGCTGATTTTGAGGGCTACAACTACTTTATCAATGTGGCCAAAAAAATCAATGATGAACATCAGATTTCCTTCACGGCTTTTGGTGCTCCTCAATGGCATTACCAGCGCAGCAGGTTTGACGGATTGACCATTGAGGGATGGCAAAAGGCTCAAAAATATATGGGCGACGACAGTCCCTATAAATACAACCCCACTTATGGTTTTGGATTGAATGGCGAGCGCAAGTCTTCGTCCTACAATGCTTACCATAAGCCTCAGATTTCATTAAATCATTTGTGGCAAATTGATGAAAAATCCAGCTTAAGTACTTCGCTGTACACCTCTCTAGGCAGAGGTTACGGTTACAGTGGGCAGAACGCCGATGGCTATTCCGGTCATTGGTTTGGAACCACCAATGGTGTTTTGAATGAGACTTACCGAAATCTGGATGGTACTTTTGCCTATGATCAGATTTATGAGGTGAATGCCGAAAGTGAAGCCGGTTCTGTTTTGGCCATGTCTAAATCTAAGAATTTTCATGATTGGTACGGTATTGTATCCACCTATACCACTACAGTAGCACAGACTATTGATGTGTATGGAGGTGTGGATATGCGTTATTATAAAGGCGTTCATACCAACGAATTGATTGA
>DHVH01000084.1 GCA_002412555.1 Marinilabiliaceae bacterium UBA5213
ATGTTTGGCGACATCCTCACCGATGAGGCTTCCGTAATTACCGGATCCATGGGCTTGCTGCCCTCGGCTTCCATCGGCCTTCACACCAGTGTATTCGAGCCCATTCATGGCTCTTACCCGCAAGCGGCCGGCAAAGACATTGCCAATCCCATTGCCACCGTGCTTTCAGCAGCCATGCTGTTTGAGTATGCCTTTGACCTGAAAGAAGAAGGCGCCATGATCAGAAAAGCAGTCAGTGCTTCTTTGGATGCCAATTTTGTGACCGAAGACATTGATAAAAGCAACGCTAAAAAAACCTCTGAAGTGGGCGACTGGTTGGCCGCTTACATCAA
Source organism: Marinilabiliaceae bacterium UBA5213 (assembly GCA_002412555.1). Lineage (GTDB taxonomy): Bacteria > Bacteroidota > Bacteroidia > Bacteroidales > Marinilabiliaceae > Geofilum. Next base: position 333 of record DHVH01000084.1, read on the forward strand.
AAACAACTGCTAAGCATAGGTTCAGAAGCGAAGAGATATGTTATGGATTAAGCCGGTCTCCCTTTGGAGTACCGGCTTAATTTCTAAATAGCACTAGAAAGACACTATAGTGGCGCAATTATTAAATTCTCCTATCTTTGTGTATTAGTACAAGGTTGGCAGATAATGAGCTTTTTAATGCACTTCAACAAAAAAAAGAAATATATGCATGGGCTAAAGTTGAAACGTAAGTCTCGACTATTCGTTATACTAGCGATGATGCTTTTGGCGGCTTGCCAGCCCCCTAAAGAACAACCTGCACTTTCAGGGGTGCTATGGGGAGGTGAAGGCAATCGCATGCTTATTCGATCAGCTACGGCATATGGGGAGGTTGCCGACACGCTTCAGGTAGACCACCAGGGAAAGTTTGTTTGGAACCCCGACACCGTGGTTCCAGGTTTCTACCTTCTGGAGAAAAATGCGGACAACCGCTTGGTCCTCGTTTTTAACAACAAGCCTGTGCATGTGGATGCCCAATACATCAACTTTCCCTCGAATGCCAAAGTGACCGGCTCTGAGCATTCCCAGGAATTTTTTAAGGTAGAGAACATCAGTAAAAACTGGCAGCAGGCTTTGCAGAAAGCCTCTGCTGCTACCTCCGATTCGGGATGGATTCCATCAAGGGCAGCTGTTGCAACCATCAAAATGAAGCTCGATTCCATAACCAGTTTGTACCGGACAGACTTGCTCAATGTGGCAGAGGCTCCTTTGGTGCGCATGTATGCGCTTTTGCAAACAGCAGGCCATCGCCAGATGTTTGATCCATGGCAACACCGCCAACTTTTTTATACTACAGACTCCCTCGTAGCGCCTTACCATTCCATGAATGAAGTACAACAATTTTCTATGGTAGTGTCGCGACTAAAAGCTACAGAACAATTAGCTCTGAAATTCCAACCCGGCGACCCATTTCCCGAGATGGTTTTGGCCTACGAACAAGGCGATACTATCACAACAGAAAATCTCAGGCAATCAATGGTTTTTATTGGCATTTACAACCCAATGCAACCAAACGGTCAGGACTTATACCAGGAGAGTCTGTCACAACTAGGCAGGTACCAATGGAGAGATTTAAAAGCGGCTATTCTGATAACTGACTCGGCAACTGTGGCCAAAGTGAACCCTAGATTTTATTACCACAATTATGCTTCTGGTCTGTCGTTGAACTTGAAAGAAGAACTGGGAATTGTAAACTTGCCAGCCAATTTCCTGCTCAATGAGGAGGGCATTATTGTGGCAAAAAATGTTTGGGGTGATAAGCTGCAACACGTACTGGAACAATTACATCAAAAATAACCTTATCTTTGCACAACATCATTATTCTATAAATTACACGCATCTTGCTATGAAGCAAATTTTTATATTGGTACTGGCTGTAACACTGATCGCCGGTTGCACACAAAAAAACGAGTTCATTGTAAAAGGTCAAATCGACAATGCAGCTGGTGAAAAGATCTATTTATATCGAATGGATCTGTCTCAGGATGTCCCTCTGGATAGCTTTACCATAAAACGCAGTGGTTCTTTCACCCTGAAACAACCCCGATTGAGCGAGCCTACATTTTTCAAGCTTGCCCTGTCGCCCAACCGCTTCATTACCCTTTTGGGCGATACCACTGAGATGATTGAGGTGAATGGTCAAAAAGAAAATTTCACAACAAAATACTCCGTAAGAAATTCCATCGGATCCAAGCATGTTCAAATGCTCAAAAGAAAGATCACCCGTTTGCGTCAGGAGGTGGACAGTCTTGTGAACTTATACAATGGATTGCCAGAAGCTGAACAATCGCGCCAGGCGCAAGCCATAAGCAATGAGTTGACCGAAGCAATAGATAGTTATAAAATGGGTATTGGCACCTTTGTAATGGATAATCCCAGATCATTCGCCAGTTACTATGCCCTTTTTCTGACATTGAGCGATGAGACCATGGTCATGAACATCATGGACAAACGCGATCAGGTTTATTTTTCTACCATAGCCACCAGTCTGAACCTATTGTACCCGGAGTCGCAGCGGGTTCGCCAGTTGTATGATTTGGTTTTAAATGTAAAGGCCGAAGAACGGAGGGCCAGACTGTTAGAAATTGTGAGCAATACCTCCGGATCAGGTGCTCCGGATCTGTCAGTCGCCGATGTAAATGGCCATGAGATTATCCTATCTTCACTAATGGGTAAGGTGGTTCTTCTCTCCTTTTCTGCCTCATGGGATAATGCTTCAGTCAAAGAGAATCAGAGACTTAAACCGATCTACGAGAAATATAAAAATCGGGGTTTTGAAATTTACCAGGTAAGCCTTGAACGCAGCAAAGTTCTGTGGGAAAATGATTTGGCACAAAATCAAATTCCATGGATCAGCGTTTCAGACCTGATGTACACTCAATCTATTGCCGCCCGGACTTATAATGTTCAACAGTTACCAGCCAATTATCTTATCAGTAGGGAAGGCGACATCATAGGAAAAGATCTTTTTGGAGCCAGATTGGAAGAAAAATTAAAAGAAGTATTGTAGCATGAAGTTCAATATTGCTGAACATTTAACCAGCAAACCCGTTTAATCTGCAAGACATCTGAAACTAAACAAAGCACAATATCAATCAGAATGGTTCTTTATTGCAACCTAACGACCTAATGAATGATTCAGGTTGTAATTATTAGTTTGGAAAATATACTTAAAAACAGATATCTTTGACGCTTCAATAAAAAAGACAACTTGAGCAGACAATTTGGTACCAGGTAAAAAAATATATTTCGCATCGGATGTGCACCTAGGTGCTCCAACTATTAGTAATCATCGCGCACACGAAAAGCGCTTTGTCAGTTGGCTGAGCAGCATTCAGGAAACTGCTTCAGAAATTTATCTTTTGGGCGATATCTTTGACTTCTGGTTTGAATACAAAAAGGCCGTGCCTAAGGGCAACAGTCGTTTTTTAGGTAAATTGTGCGAATTAACAGACGCCGGTATCCCAGTTCATTTTTTTACCGGCAATCATGATGTTTGGGTTTTTGACTACCTACCTGCTGAGACAGGCATTGAAGTATACCGAAAGCCCCTCATTAAAGAATGGGACGGGAAGCGTTTCTTTTTGGCGCACGGGGACGGACTGACACGATTTGAGAAATCATACAATAAACTAAAGGCCCTGTTTACCAACAAGCTGGCACAAAAGTTGTTCCGTATGATCCACCCCGACTTAGGTATTTTGCTGGCCACCTATTGGTCACGCAAGAGTCGGGAAAATAACACAGACACCCACGGAACCCATTTTCAAGGTGAAGAAAACGAATGGCTGGTAGTTTGGGCAAAAGAGCAACTCAACATGGAACACTATGACTATTTCATTTTTGGACACCGACATATGGCCAAAACCATTCAGTTGAATGACCAATCAAAATTAATATATTTGGGAGACTGGATTACCAACTTTTCCTATGGAGAGTGGGATGGCACAGAATTCCAACTAAGATTTTATAACGATTAATATCAATTCTTGACTAGTAAAGCATGTGTGCAAAACAATCCATTTATGCAGTAATAACTGGCTCTGGCAGTTATTTACCACCTGTGGTGGTTAAAAATTCGGAATTTGAAAACAACATCTTCTTGAATGAAGATGGCTCACGAATTGAGACACCAGGCAAAGAAATCACCGATAAATTTGAGCAGATTACTGATATTATTGAGCGAAGAATGGCGCCTGAAGGAGTTGTAACTTCCGACATGGCCACTTATGCTTCAGAGGAAGCCATTGCGGCTGCCGGTATCGACCAGGAAAAGTTGGACTATATCATAGTAGCTCATAACCTGGGCGATATGAAAAAGGGGTCGCTCTATCCGGACATCCTGCCAACACTGGCCTCTCGGGTAAAAAGCAAACTGGGAATTAAAAACCCCAATGCGGTGGCCTACGACATTACCTTTGGCTGCCCGGGCTGGACGCAGGCCATGATTCAAGCCAACTATTTCATCAAATCAGGTGATGCTAAAAAAGTGCTGGTCATTGGTGCCGATACCATCAGCCGTTCCGCCGATCCCCACGATCGGGACATCATGATTTTTGCTGATGGTGCTGCTGCCGTCATCCTCGAAGCGCGGGAAAGCGAAGAACCGGTAGGTATGCTTAAGCATGTGGTGAGAACTGACACCGCCGACTATTTGGATTTGCTTCAAATGGGACCATCGTATAATTCAGAGAAGGATGGCATTTATTTAAAAATGTTGGGGCGTAAACTCTACAACTATGCCCTCACCTTTGTCCCCTTGGTAGCCCAGCAGTGTCTCTCGAAAAATGACATGCAGCTGCAGGACGTCAAAAAAGTACTTATCCATCAGGCCAATGCTAAAATGGATGAGGCTATTTTAAAGCGCATTTACCGTTTATATGGTGAAAAAGATGTGGACCTCAATGTCATGCCCATGACCATTCGCACCCTGGGTAACAGCAGTGTGGCAACCGTACCTACCCTTTACGATCTAATTGTAAAAGGCAAACTGAAAGGACATGAGCTCCAGTCGGGCGACAATGTAATGATGACCTCTGTGGGCGCCGGAATGAACATCAACGCTTTTATGTATAAAATGCCTTAAAGGCATTAAATGCAGAGATAAAAAAAGCATCAGGGCGCTTCCCTGATGCTTTTTTTTGCTTCCTCGCCCCATGCTTATTTCCACCGTTCGGGTAGCAGCAATCCACCCAAGGCAGTAGCCACCAGTAGAAGCGGATAAACAACTGAGTATACTAAATGCTTCACAAAAGAGTAAGAGACGCCGAAGAAATTACGGCCTTGCTGTAAAAGCAAGTAATCTGCACACACCTTGATCAACAGTGCAAGTGCAAAAAACCAACCCGACACGCCACTAAATAACCATAGTCCCAACAAAACCACTAGCCAACAATTAGTCAGAAAAACAATTAGAGCCAGTGCAATGGTCGCCCCGTCTTTGTAAGAAGTGCTTTTACCACCCCAGCGCATGCGTTGACGAAAAAAGGCGGCAACTGATCCACTGGTAGCCGTTTGTACCATGGCCTCAGGATTCCTCATGAAAAGTATCTTCTTGTGCAATTTTTTAAAAGCATGCAACAGAAAAACATCATCACCTGATGCCTTATCTGCCCCGGCACGCTTATCTACAGTTTCTAACCATACCACCTTTTTAAACGCCAAATTGGCACCGCTACAAAAAACTGGATGTCCCAGCAGGGCAGAACTGGCACCGCTCATTTGCAGGGCATAATAATCAATGGATTCAAAATGGCTCAGAAATGAGCCGTCCACACGCATGGTAACCGGACCTATCAGCATATCAGCATCGGTTTGTTCATAACAACGCTTGATGGCTGATAGCCATCCACGGCGTGGGATACAGTCGGCATCCACCGTAACAATAAGACTTCCCTTAGCTGCAAGAATGCCTTCACTTAATGCATTTTTCTTGCCAATTCCCTGGGCATTTATCAGGCGAAGCGTCCCTTCAAACAAGGTCTGGCCTGCAAGCCATTCCCTTCCACCATCCTGTGAATGATCGTTTACAGCGATTACTTCAAATAGCCCCCTTGCTAAATGTTGCTGCCCCAAAGCCTCCATTAGTGCAGGCAAAGCCCCCGCCTCATTCCTGTAAGGAACGATCACACTAATAAATGGAGGTTTAAAATCTAAAAATGGAGGTGCTTGGTGATTGTCTGGATTTCGGTACCATGCCAATGCCAAAAGCAACAAAACCATCGCGTAAACACCTACGAAAAGACTTCCGAGTGCACCTATGGCTGCTGGACTAGTAAAAAATTCACCAATCAACATTAGAAAGGCTTACTTTACGGTAAGCGACAGGACCCAGTTCTCTATTTGCAACTCGGTGAGTAACGCTTCTTGTCGCTGCAATGCTTTGTTAACGGAAGGATACCATTCTACACTCAATAGAAAACGTCCCTCGTAAGGCAAAATGGAAGCTGTTGCGTACCCCTTATTCATAAGGACCTGCATCTTTTCCCGCGCCATTGTTTCATCCCTGTAACTCCCAACAATTATGTGGTGCTGACGTGTTGATACAATAACAGCTTCCTCAACAACTTCCTCCTCCACAAAACCGCTTTCTTCATCCGCCGAAGTTTCTTCTACCTTTTCAGGCACTGCTTCTATTTGCTCTCTTTGCCTATCCTTGCCCTTAAAGTCGTCAAACACCCCGGTAAAAAACCAAAGCGTGGAACCTATCAGCAATATAAGAATGAGTATAATTAACAGGATTAACCCTACTGGACGGCTCTTTTCCTCTTTTTTAAGATAAATGTTTTCTCGCGCAACACGCTGGACAGGCACATCATCCGCCTTCTTATTGATTTTTTGTACAGGCGGAATGCCCACAGTAGCAGCGACAGCAGCATCTGGAGCAGGTTCAACAGCCTTTTCAAGGCTGTCCTCTTTTACTACAATTGGCGCTTTAATTGGGGTATCTTCTGCACTGGCAACCTCAAGATCCAACAAATCATTGTCATCGCTTGAGTCAAATCTATCCTCAACATCGCTTGCTAGTCCTTCAGCATCCTCCTTATCATCTATTTCTGTCAATTCGGATGGCGTTTGCTCAAACCGCAAAACGCCACTTTCGTCCTTTGTAAACTGACCAATGCCTTCAATTTCAAACAGCCCCTTCTCATCTAAAGTGCTATTGAGATGGGCCACATAATCATCTACCTTTTGAGTGGCACTAGCAGAATCAACCCCTTCAATTGCACAAATATGGCTGATCAACAACCCATCATTAAAACTTAGAAAGTTGTTGAACAAAATATTTCGCCCCTTCTCTCGGGAGACAATGAAGGCTCCAAAATTGGGAATAATGATCCGATTGTTCTCTCTAATTAACTCCAATAGGTAATTTTCCATAAAAACAGATTTTTGGAAGAACAAAACACTCAAGTCCTGCTAATTAAACGTCTAATTTACACCTTTTTCCCGACTCTCATCAAAAAAATGCGGCCCATTCACTTATTCCGTTAAAGATAAATAGATTTTTATGGAATAAACGCAACAGATATGCGGAATTTTCAATTCATTACCATACCACACCCCAATAAAAAACCCGGACGAAGCGTCCGGGCTTTTCTTCATTCAGTTAAGTATTTGACCGAAGTCCGCAAGGACTATTTATTTATTCATCAAGGCCACAACCTTATCATAAACAGCTTCTCCTGTAAACCCAAAAACTTTATCCAGCACATCAAAGGGGGCTGAGTAGCCAAAGTGATCCAACCCGGCCACAACACCATCCACGCCCACCAAACCTTCAAGGTTTACAGGCAGTCCCGCTGTTAAGCCAAATTTCAGCGTTCCGGGTAAAAGCACCTCATCCTGGTAGGCTTTAGGCTGATTACGGAACAAGCCTTCAGAGGGAACAGAAATAATCTGGATTTTAAGACCCTTTTTCTCGCGCAGCAGTTTAGCCCCTTCCACCAAAGTGCATACTTCAGAGCCATTGGCCACCAAAACAACATCTACCTTGTCGGCATCCTTCTCAACTATGTAAGCACCCTTCATAGACTGAAGCGCTTTGTCATAAGAGGTTCCGGGAAGATTCGTGATGTTCTGACGCGACAAGATCAAAGCAGTCGGTGTTTTCACATTTTCGATGGCCATTTGCCATGCCACAGTGGTCTCTTCAGCATCGGCAGGGCGAATCACCAGCATGCTGTTTTCTCCTTTATGATTTTTGAGTTTTTCCATCAAACGAATTTGCGCTTCCTGCTCCACTGGCTGATGGGTAGGACCATCTTCACCAACGCGGAAGGCATCATGCGTCCAGATGTACTTAACAGGCAATTCCATTAATGCGGCCAAACGCACAGCCGGCTTCATGTAGTCACTAAAGACAAAGAAGGTACCGCAAACAGGAATGACCCCCCCATGCAAAGCCATGCCATTGGCAATTGCTGCCATGGTCAATTCAGAAACACCGGCTTGAAAGAAAGCACCAGAAAAATCACCTTTAGAAAAGGCTGTTGTTTTCTTCAAAAACCCATCGGTCTTATCAGAATTGGCCAAATCGGCCGACATCACAATCATGTTTTCAATTTTCCCGGCGAACTCAGCCAAAACTGTGGAAGAAGAGGCACGCGAGGCATTGTTGGCCTTCTGCTTTATAGCGGAAAAATCAAAGGAAGGCGCCTGCTTTGAGAAGAATGTTTTTAGCTTCCCAGCTAACTCAGGATGCTTACTTTCCCAAATTTGTTGTTCGCTTTTCTTGCCAGCTACAAAAGCAGCCTTCTCAGCATTTACTTTGGCGTAATAGGCCGCTACCTCAGGAAAAATCACAAAAGGATATTCAGGATTGCCCCCCAGGTTTTTAATCGTGGCTGCAATGTCACCTCCGGCTGCGCTCAAGGGCTGGCCATGGGTGCTTACCTGGCGTTCAAATGAGCTACCATCGGTTTTAACAGCTCCTTTACCCATAATGGTTTTACCAATAATGAGGAAGGGACGTTCATTTTCAGCATTGGCTTCCTTAAGGGCAGCGCGAATCTCATCATGGTTCTGGCCATCAATGGTTTTCACAGCCCAACCCCAGGCTTCATATTTTTTGGCCGTATCCTCAGTGGTAACGGCATTGGTTTCGGTTGACAGCTGAATATCATTGCTGTCGTAAAACATAATCAGATTATTCAAACCCAGATAGCCGGCAATACGTCCTGCTCCCTGAGAAATCTCCTCCTGAATACCACCATCAGAAATAAAAGTATAAGTCTTATGCGTCATCCATTCGCCAAAGCGATGGTTTAAGAACCGCTCGGCAATGGCAGCACCAACGGCCATGGTGTGGCCTTGTCCCAGCGGACCGGAAGTGTTCTCCACGCCTCTGTCCAAATCCTTTTCAGGGTGACCGGGTGTACAACTACTCCACTGACGGAAATTAGACAAATCTTCCATGTTGTAAGTCCCGGTAAGGGCTAAAATAGCATACAGCATGGGCGACATGTGCCCCGGATCAAGAAAAAAGCGGTCGCGGTTCACCCAGGCTCTATCGTTGGGATCATAGTTTAGGAATTCGGCGTACAGAATCTGTATAAAATCAGCTCCACCCATGGCACCGCCTGGGTGGCCAGACTTTGCTTTTTCTACCATAGCGGCTGACAATATTCGAATATTATCAGCTGCCTTCATTGCAATATCTTTACTCATAACTAGTGGCAATTATTTAAGATTTATTGTTAAAATATTTTAATATCTTTAAAGCAGCTTTTGGGAAAGGTTTTCATCAAACTCCCTGATTAACAATACAGGAAAGAGCAGAACACAAAAATAGCTATTTTTTTTGATTTGGTAAAATCAGCCCATTAACTTATAGCTAAAATATTCGGATCAGATAACAAACAAATAGGCATGAAGATAGTTGCAGACGATAAGATCCCAACCCTGAAAGGGGTGTTTGAACCATACGCAGAGGTAAGCTATTTACCCGGAAATATTATTTCTAAAGAAGACCTAAAGGATGCCGATGCTCTTATAGTAAGAACCCGGACCAAATGCAACCAGAACTTGCTGGAAAATACGAAGGTAAAAATGGTAGCTACCGCTACCATTGGCACCGATCACCTGGATATTCCCTGGCTGGAACAGGCCGGTATACAATGGTGCAATGCACCGGGATGCAACTCAGGATCGGTAAGGCAATACATCGGGTCGGTATTGGCCCATCTGATCATGGATGGCATGATTCCGTCACAAACCACTCTGGGTATTGTGGGAGTAGGTATGGTGGGGACAAAAGTAGCCCAACTGGCAAATGCCTTAGGATTTAAAGTGCTGCTCAACGATCCGCCACGACAAAGAAAGGAGAAAAGCGATCAGTTTTGTGACCTACCCCATTTGCTGAAACATTCCGACATTGTAACCTTTCACACACCTTTAAACAAGGGTGGACAAGACGCCACCTATCATTTGTTTAACAAAGACACCCTTTCACAGTTAAAAAAGGGAGCCATTGTCATTAATTCATCACGTGGAGAAGTAACCCAAACGGAGACGCTGATTCATGGAATAGAAAATGGGCACTTATCACGGGTTGTTTTAGATGTATGGGAAAATGAACCGGACATACACCACAACCTGCACCTCAAAGTATGGTTGGGAACACCTCATATTGCCGGCTATTCTGTCGACGGTAAAGCCAACGGATCAATCATGACCATACATGCCATGGCCAAAGCCTTTGGCCTACCATTGACCGATTGGCAACCCAATACCTTGCCCATGCCTGAAAACCCCGTGATTCACCTCGAAGGTACACCTGAACCAAGCTTTCAGACGGCCGCCAAAGCCATCCTACAGACCTATAATATCATGGATGATGATGCCCGCTTAAGAAGAAAACCTCAGGAATTTGAAAAGCAGCGCGGGGGCTATCCGGTTAGACGTGAATTTCATTTGTGGGCGGTGGTTCCGCACACCACAACCAACCCTCAAACCATTCAAATGTTGAGAGAATTGGGCTTTATACTACATGAAAACGGAACTGAAAACAATTAAAAAACCCCATAGAAAACCGACATACACTTGTGCCGGTTTGTGAGCGCCCAAATGCAGCCGGGCCGAAGCGGTGATACCTGAAGCAATAAGCAAAATAAATACCAATAGTGACAAGTCTATACCATAGCGGAAAGCCAGAGCCATCACGGCACCTGCTACCCCGCCAATTCCAATGGTATGGAGACTTATTTTCCAGAACACCGTTACCACAACTGCTGATAAAACCGCAATCAAAGAGGCCAGCATAAAACTACCAATGATACCAGACACCCCCATTTTTTTAAGCAACAAATATCCCAGATAGTAGAAAAAGCCGGTAAAAAAGACTGGCAATACTCGCTCACGCGCTGTTTCCATCTGAAAACTTTTTATGGCACCAAACTGAAGCAGCAAAGGCAAAAGAGAAAGCGGCAAAATACAGGTCGTCAAAATAACGGTTAGATATATAATGCGCTTGGCCTCATAGGGTAAAAACGAAACATGGGTTCCGGCCTGAAAAATCACAAATATGCCCAATGTTGGCATCAACATGGGATGAAATAAAACGGATATTATTTTACTTAAAACCTTCATTAAAACAGTTCGTTCACGTTTAAAGTTCCTTCCTCAATCGGGCCACCGGAATGTTCAGTTGCTCCCGGTATTTGGCCACCGTTCGACGGGCAATATTATAAGATTTCTCCTTCAATATAAGCGCCAGCTTATCATCCGTGAGGGGCTTTCTTTTGTCTTCATTGGAGATACACTCTTCCAAAATTTTCTTTATTTCACGGGTAGAGACTTCTTCACCTGAATCAGTTTGCAGACCTTCAGAAAAGAAGTACTTCAAAGGAAAAATACCAAAATGCGTCTGGATGTATTTACTGTTGGAAACCCTTGATATGGTTGAAATATCCAGATTGGTCTTATCCGCAATGTCTTTCAGAATCATCGGATGCATCATCATCTCATCACCTTCCAAAAAGTATTCCTTCTGATATTCCAAAATGGCCTCCATAACAACCATCAGCGTATTCTGACGTTGACGAATGGCGTCGATAAACCATTTGGCAGAATCCAGCTTTTGCTTAACAAACATCACTGCTTCTTTCTGGTCACGACTTTGATTTTTTTTGTTGGACTGGTAATCGGTTAACATTTCAGAGTACGTGTGGCTCACCCGCAGCTCAGGCAGGTTTCTGGCATTGAGACTCAATTGGTATTGTCCATCTTCTACCTCCAGAATAAAATCAGGCATAATGTGCTGAACCGTTTTGCTCATAGGGTTACTATATGAGCCACCCGGCTTTGGATTCAGCTTGAGAATTTCGTCAATGGCATCCTTTAATTCTTCGTCTTCCAGATGAAGTCGCTTCGCAATTTTATCGTAATGCTTTCGGGTAAACTCTTCAAAATGGTGCTTCAAAATCAGGTAGGCATTTTCGGCCGACTTGGCCTCATGGCTCCGGCGTTTCATTTGAAGAATCAAGCATTCTTGTAAATCTCTGGCACCAACACCCGGGGGATCGAAGTCGTGAATCACCTCTAATACATCCAAGGCTTCCTTCTCATCGATTTCAATATTTTGTGAGAAAGCCAGATCATCGACAATTTCATCTATTTCGCGACGCAGATAGCCATCTTCATCGATGTTGCCAATGACATATTCCGCAATATTGCGCTCTCGTTCTGTCATTATGCGCAGTCCTAGCTGAGCTACCAAATGCTCATGAAAAGTAGTTCCATTTGAAAATGGGATATCCTCATGCTTATCGTCTCTCGAATAATTCCTGGATTGCAATTTATAGGCGGGAATATCATCATCCCGTATGTAGTCATCAATCGAAAACTCTTCCTTTTCCACATCGTTTTCAGGCGTATCCGGTTCATCCCCGTATTCATCCCCGCTACCCTGGCTATCGGCTGCATATTCAAGCACAGGGTTTACTTCCATCTCCTCCTTAATGCGCTGTTCCAGCTGAGCAGTAGGAATTTCCAAGAGCTTAATCACCTGTATTTGTAAAGGCGAAAGCTTTTGAAGTAATTTTTGTTGTAAACTCTGTTTTAACATAGAATACCTAGCATTAGAATGACTTACCTAATCAGATATAATTGGCTAACTAAACAAGCACCATTACAGCAAAAATACAGTTATTTCCTCAATATTGAAACAGCAGAATTCTTTTAGATATATGAATAGCACATGACCCTCTAATAAACAACCCATTATCTGCATCGTCAAAACCAACTGAACCATTTACATAGGATCAACGTCGGCTACGATCATAACATACCTCCATGGCTGATAAGCAATGACCTGATTAATGCAATCCTGCATTAATGCTTTGGCCTTAACAGGCGAAGCAGTCCTTTCCAGTTTGAGCATAATTTTTTGCAAATGCTGATCCTGGATTTTTGAGACGGGCGGCTCTTGTGGTCCCAACACGCGACTCCCAAAAGCCCCTCTCAGGTGACCGGCCAATGCATTGGCGGCCTGATTCACCGTATGGCGACGCTTATGCTTGATGGTTAAATGGATCAAGCGGTAAAAGGGGGGGTACTTGAATTGTTCCCGTTCGGTAATCTGCTGCTCATAAAAACCAACGTAGTTATTGCTGCGCACAAAATGGATGACCGGATGTTCCGGATCTGCTGTTTGAAGAATGACGGTGCCGCGTCTGTTTTTTCGTCCGGCCCGACCACTCACCTGCGCCATCATCTGAAAACTGCGTTCAAACGCTCTGAAGTCCGGGTTGTTGAGCATGCTGTCGGCATTTAAAATACCTACCAGACTCACCCGGTCAAAATCCAGTCCTTTGGTCACCATTTGTGTGCCCACCAATATATCCAGTTTGCCCTGTTCAAAACTGCCAATGATGTTTTCATAGCCCTTTTTCGACCGGGTGGTGTCGTAGTCCATGCGCGCTACTCCGGCTCCGGGAAATAGGGACTGGATATCTTCCTCAATTTTCTGTGTTCCAAAGCCTTTTAAGTGCATGGCGGGACTCTCACAGGCTTTACATGTGGTGTAATTGGGAACAGAATATCCGCAATAATGACACACCAGCTGGTTGATGTGCTTGTGATAAGTCATGCTCACATCGCAATGCTGGCATTTGGGAATCCAGCCGCAGGCCAAGCACTCCAAATAGGGCGCAAACCCCCGTCTGTTCTGAAAAAGGATGATCTGCTCCTTCCGCTCCAACGCCTTTGTCATGTAATCAATCAGCTGAGGTGTGAAGTGCGACTGCATCGTCTTTTTCCGTTGCGCCTCGCGCGTATTGACCACAACTATTTCGGGCAACTGCATACCCTCAAAGCGGGTGGCCAATTCAACCAGAGCAAACTTTTCCGTCTTCGCATTATAATAACTCTCCAACGATGGGGTAGCCGTACCCAATAAAATCCGGGCTTTAAAACGCTTGCCCAAAATCATGGCCACATCCCGGGCATGGTAGCGGGGTGCCGGGTCATACTGCTTGAAAGAATTCTCGTGCTCCTCATCTACTATTATCAGACCTAAATCACTGAAAGGCAGAAAAACAGCTGAACGCACCCCCAGAATCACCTGGTAGCTCTTCTGGCTCAGGAGATTGTTCCAGACTTCCACCCTTTCATCATCTGAAAACCGCGAATGGTAGATACCCAGATCGTTGCCAAAATGCGCTTTCAATCGAGTCGTTATCTGTGTAGTCAATGCAATTTCGGGCAAAAGGTAAAGCGCCTGTTGGCCCTTTTGCAGAACTTCTTCAATCAAATGAATGTACAATTCCGTTTTGCCGCTTGAAGTAACGCCATGCAGCAAAACCGGTTTCTCCTTAGCAAAGCCTTGCTTCACTTGCTGCAAGGCTGTGGATTGCTCGGGCGACAAGGACTTCTTTTCAATAACTGCATCCTTGTCGGTAGGTAATCTGGAGATTTCCCGTTTTTCCTGAATCAGGCAATTTTTCCTTGTCAACTCACCCAGGGCCGAGCTACCACCTTCCACAGCAGCCAATAATTCTGCTCTCCCTACAAATCTGCCCTCCAAAGCCTTTTCAACACCACCTGCCTGCTGCAAAAAAGTCATCAACAACTGCAATTGTTTAGGTGCACGACCCAGGTGATCAAAAATTTGTTTCAATGCCGCTTCACTGCGTGCCTCAGCATGCAGAGAAAGGACCGTTTCTGTTTTAGGCCGAAAGGCACCGCTTAACTGCTCATTCACGAAAACAGCTTGCAGCTCTATCAAATCCTTAATCAGTCCGTAACTATTTTTGAGACCCGTTAAATCGTTGATCTGACTAATGGTACAATATTTCTTAGTATTCAGATAGTCCAGAAGGACTATCGCCTTTTCGGGCAAATCCAGAGAAGCCTCAAAATCAGGGTTGAAAAACACCCGGGTTTCGCTTTCCAGCTTCAGTCCAGATGGCAGCGCGGCCTTATACACCTCTCCAATGGTACACTGGTAATATTCAGCCATCCACTGCCAAAGAGCCAATTGCTGCTCGGTAACAACTGCAGTGCTGTCGAGGACCGACTGTATAGGCTTGGTTTCATAGGCCTCTGGAGCATTGGCATGAATGTTAAAAACAACACCCGACATCAATTTCTTCCTTCCAAAAGAGACTACCACACGCTGACCTTTACCCAAGGTGTGCCTGTAATCGTCAGGAACACTATAGGTGAACAACCTGGGCAATGGCACCGGCAAAACAATATCTGCAAACATTTGAGGCATACAACATCTCTTTTTAGCAAAGGGTAAAGATACTAAATGAGATTTAGACGTGGCTAAATAATAACGGACCATTCCTCAAAATAAAGACCATTGCCATACGTGCAAACGGCTTGTGGACTGTCATACATCTAAGCAAGCAAAAGTCATAATACCAAACAAATTAAACAGTTTCTTAACGTTGTATTGATATTCAGCTTACGGGTACTGACTAATTTTACCCAAAACAAAGTAGTCCATTTAAACGTTAAGCGAGAAATGTCAACACAGGCAATATATAACCCATACACCATGATAAACCCTGGCATCGAAAAACATCTGTCCTTAGGCAAAGTGCTGAAGGAAGAAGAGATGGACACTAAAGTGTTACAAATGTGGTCAAAAAGAGAAATCAGCGCTGGTCGGTTTTATCAAACCGGCTTTGAGACCATTCTTTTTGACCAGGACAAAAGCTTTGCCCTTGAAACGGTATTATCCTCTATTATTCATTGGGATAAAGGATTGCTGGTGCTTAATTCTGGCGCAACGGATTTAAACTTCAATGCATTGGCTGTTTTTTTTGATATTCTCAATCACAATACCCATCATTTGGATTTCCATTCCATTGAACAACTCATGCAGCCTCAGCATAGTTTAACCCATGTTTTACTTAACCTGTCAGACGCAGAAACTTTGTTGGACAGCGACCTTGAGCAGTTGTTGAAATTAATCAACCTTCACAAACTGACCCTTATTGTTAACTGCGATTCAGAAGTGGACGGTCTTAACGACCGCTTTATGGGTGCCATTGACTTTATGATAGGAAAAATCCACAGCCAACGTTCTTTTGTCGTGGCCCGCAGAAGCAAATTGGTGCAGGCAGAAGGCAACTCCCGCAATCTCAACAAAGATTTATATGCTTACTGGCAGTGGAGCGTTCGGCATCGCAACGCCATCATCGAACCCATGTGCGGCTAAAAACTCACTATTAACAATCTGTTAGCGTTAGGCTTACATTCAATTCTCATTGCTGTTGTATTCTTGTACTGTCATTCATAGTAGTTATGAACGATCCTATAATGTATAACGAATTGAAGCATGATGCAATTAAATGAAAGACCCAAACGTCCCATCAAAGCGGTTGTAATTTCTGATGTCCATCTGGGGACTTATGCCAGCAAAGCCAGGCAACTCAACACCTATCTAAAAAACATCCATCCAGAAATTCTTGTGCTCAACGGCGATATCATCGACGCTTGGCAGTTTAGCAGAAACTATTTTCCTGTTGACCACATCAAATTGCTGAGGCAATTTCTGAAAATGATGGAAGCAGGCACCAAAATCTACTACATGGCCGGTAACCACGATGAGATGATGCGCCGCTTTGCGGGCTTATGCATGGGTGGCTTCACCATTCTCAACAAACTGGTACTCCACCTGGATGGTACCAAAACATGGATCTTTCATGGCGATGTGTTCGACGGCTACATGCACCGCGTTAAGTGGCTCGCCAAATTAGGAGCTAAAGGCTATGGCATACTTACCATCACCAATAAAACCCTGGACTATTTATTGAATTTGATTGGCAAAAAACGCATGCCCATTTCCAAGAAACTCAAAACCCGAACAAGCGGCAGCCAAAACGAAATAACAAGATTCGAAAAAACAGTTTCAGACCTCGCAATATCTAAAGGCTATCAATACGCCATCTGTGGTCACGTGCACCGGGTCGATAAGAAAAAAATCAGCAACGAAAAAGGCAGCATGACCTACCTCAACTCGGGCGACTGGGTAGAGAACATGAGTTCACTGGAATACTATGATAAGGACTGGCATGTGAAATACTGGGATCCGGTGGTGGACAAGGCCAAGGAAGAATCACCTGCCGATGAGTATTATGCCAAACCGTCCAAGACTTTGTTCTTAAAAGTCTTCAGAGAAGTCATTGGCAGCTAATCTATGTAAAGAAAACACCAAATTACTCATAAAGAGTTTATTTTAGGCATTCATGAATCGCTGCGCTTATTTCTGCGTTATTCTCGTTTTTGAAACAGTCATTTACGAAAAGCTTATTCCGAAAAGTCGGAACTTCGCTACGCTGCGACTCCTTGGTTTCAAAAACTTCGAAAGCCTTGTCTTTGGCGCCTTCTTTACATAGATAAATAAATGAGCAGGCATTGTTTTGTATGTCTCGACTTGCATTTGCTGAATATCATGGATTTATTTTGCCTATCAACCTATGGCCATTGACCTATCGACCTATTGACCTATCAAACTAACGACCTATCGACCTATCGACCTATTGACCTATTGACCTAACAACCTAATAACACTATAATCTCAAATATCGAATAGTATATGAAAATATTATATGCCATACAAGGAACCGGCAACGGGCATTTGGCCAGAGCTGTAGAAATCATTCCCATATTACAGGGTTATGCCGACACCGACATTCTTATCAGCGGCCACCATTGCGAATTATCCCTTCCCTGGCCCGTAAAGTTTCAGATGAAGGGATTGGGTTTTACCTTTGGGAAAAAAGGCGGTATTGATTATAAAAAGACCTTCTCGTCGAATTCTCTGGGAACCTTCCTCAAAGAAGTGCGTCAATTGCCGGTACACGATTACGACCTGGTCATCTCCGACTTTGAACCCGTATCAGCCTGGGCCTGCAAACTTAAAGGCAAAAAGTGCATAGGCATCAGCCACCAGTCGGCCGTTTTAAACCCCCATGCACCAAAGCCTGCCAAAAAAGATTGGGCCGGAGAGTTAATACTCAGACACTATGCCCCGATTAGCCAGTCGTACGGCTTTCACTTTAAACAGTTGGGCGATCGCATTTCAACACCTGTGGTAAGGCATGCAGTACGTTACGGTAACAAAAGCAATCGAGGTCACTACACCGTTTACTTGCCCGCTTATGCCGACATCAAAATAATTGCCTTTTTATCGAAGTTTTCTGAGTATACCTGGGAGGTCTTCTCCAAACATTCGCGACAGCCCTATTTGTTTCAGAACATTCGCGTCCGTCCTGTCAATCTTGAACAATTCACCCAGAGTCTTCTGGATGCCGAAGGCGTATTTTGCACCGCCGGCTTTGAAACCCCTGCGGAGACACTTTTTCTGGGCAAAAAATTGTGTGTGGTGCCCATGAAAGGCCAGTATGAGCAACAATGCAATGCCGCCATGTTGAAGGAAATGGGCATTCCTGTAATCAAAAGTCTGAAAGACACTTACACCGACACTTTCAGAGAATGGTTGCAGAGCACCCAAACCGTTCAGGTGAGTTACCCCGACCACACCCAGCAAATTATTGAGCGCATATTGGAAGAAAGCAGCAGCTTTCACATCGAGTATTTTCCGATGGCGGGGGGGTTTCTCATGCCCAACCGCAACTAGTTTTTGAATAAAAATACGTCAAATACTCGTCTTGGATGAAAGTGATGCGTTAATTTTTGAAGAAATATTAAAACACCCTTTGTTCAGTTGGCATTGAGAACTTACTAGTTTTGAATAATAAATCGTCAAAGACAAGGCTTTCGAAGTTTTTGAAACCAAGGAGTCGCAGCCTAGCGGAGTTCCGATTTTTCGGAATAACATTTCGTAAATGACTGTTTCAAAAACGAGAATAACGCAGTATATGGCGATTTATTATTACAAAAAGACTTCGAAGAAGTAGGCGGCGAGTATCAAATAAACAAACATCCCTGAAATATCATTGAGCGTTGTAATAAAAGGCCCTGTAGCTAATGCAGGGTCTATTTTCATACGGTTGAGCAGTAAGGGCAAAAAGGTGCCAAACAGGGAGGCAAACATCACCACTGAAAACATGGCAGAGGCCACCGTAAAAGTCAGCGCAAAGTGTGAGCCAATCGCAAAATTATAGATAAACGCAAGAACAGCCAATGCACTGGCATTGAGCAAGGCAATAGAGACTTCCTTCAAAAGCTTTCTAAAATTGGTATCAAAGCCCAGGCCTCCACCGGCAATGGACTGCACCATGATGGCAGACGATTGGATGCCTACATTTCCGCCCATCGCGGCAATCAGCGGCATAAAAAAGGCCACTTCGGGATGCTCGGCTATATTGCCTTCAAAGGCAGAGATGACCCGTGAACCCAATAGTCCGCCAGCCAGACCAATCATCAACCACGGAATGCGGGCACGGGTGTGCCGCCAAACACTATCTGAAGCTTCAACATCCTCGGTAATACCAGAAGCCAACTGATAATCTTTCTCGGCCTCTTCCCGCATGTAATCCACCACATCATCGATGGTAATGCGACCCACCAATCGACCTATGCTGTCAATAACCGGCAAAACAACCAGATCGTACTTATCCATGATCTTAGACACCTCCTCAGAGTGTACATCACCGTTCACCGAGATCACATCGGGATTGTAGATGTCTCTTACCAAAGTATCCGTTGAACTCAGCAACATTTTTTTCAGCGAGAGCGTACCTTTAAGGATGCCGTCATTGTCGACCACATAGACAAAATAAACATCATCCACCTCTTCGACCTGGCGGCGCATGCTGCGGAGGCAAGTGACGATGTTCCACGACTCCTTAACCTTGATCAACTCCTTGGCCATCAAACTACCGGCCGTATCTTCATCGTAGTTCAACAGGTCCACAATGTCGCCGGCCATGGAGATATCCTCCAGGTAAGAAAGAACCTCTCGTTGGCGGTCCTCATCCAATTCAGCGATTACATCGGCCGCATCATCGGAATCCATTCGGCCGATAAATCTGCGGGCTATGACCTCGCTGGGCAAGGCCTTTAAAAAGCGTAGCCGATCCTCCTCCTCCAGTTCAATCAGAACATCGGCGGCGGTATCGTCATCCAGCAAAAAGTAAAGATACTTGGCCTCATCGATACTGAGCTCTTCATAGATCTCAGCAATATCAGCAGGGTGCAGATCCTTTAATATATCCGACAGTAGAGCTTCATCCTTCTGATCAATCAGCAATCTGATTTGTTCGATCAACTCTCTGGTCAGTTCAAAATTAGCCATACACGGAAATTTTTAAAGGTTACACAAAACGAAATCACTCACAAAGCGGGTGATCCTGGATCAATTGAGTCAGCTCCTGAAAGGCCAGTACCGACATTTGTTCTGGGCGCAGATTAAAGACAGGCAGGTGCATAACAGCTTCATGGTTAAATGCCAGCTTCTTTAAGCTGTTACGCATGGTTTTTCGGCGGTGCAAAAAGGCTGCTTTTACCACCCTTACAAACAAACGCTCATCGCAGGGCAGATGTTCCACATTATTACGAACCATGCGCAAGACACCCGATTGGACCTTGGGAGGAGGTGTAAACACATCCGGATCCACCGTAAACAGATATTCCACATCGAAGAAGGACTGCAGCAGCACACTCAAAATCCCGTACTCCTTGGAGCCTGGTCCCGACGCCATGCGCCGGGCGACTTCGTGCTGCAGCATACCAACTACAGAATGCACCTGGTGACGGTTGTCAAAGGCCTTGAAAAAGATCTGACTTGAAATGTTGTAAGGAAAGTTGCCGATGATCGAGAATTTCTCAGGAAACAACTTTTTAAAATCCATCTTTAAAAAGTCGCCCTCAATAATGCGCTCTTGCAAGAGGGGGTAATGCGTATGTAGGTACTCAACCGACTCGGTATCAATCTCCACCAAATAAAGGTCGATCTCACTGCGTTGGATCAAAAACTGTGTTAGTACACCCATTCCCGGCCCCACCTCAATGACTTGAGACGGAGGGGTTGACAGACTTTCAGTTATCCTTCTGGCAATATCCAGATCGTTGAGAAAGTGCTGACCCAGGTATTTCTTCGCTCTTACACGTTTCATAGTCCATGGTTACACAGTTTATATCCTTTGAAAAGTCGGCACAAAGGCCATCCATTTTTGGCTGTAAACGATACATTTTGTAACATTGTAGGCCAAAAGCGCTGCAAAGGTAAAACTATTTTTTACACCCGAACCTTTTGCGCTGTGCCGATTGCAATAAATATACATAAAAAACCAGACTGTGAGAACAAAGCAGGCGAAAGTCCTCCAATTCACCCTGTTTTTGGCAACAGGTGCCGTCATTTTATGGTGGCTGTACCGCGATCAGGATCCGCAAAAGCTATTGACCGCCATCAAAGAAGAGGTCAATTACTGGTGGATACTGGCCTCGCTATTCGCAGGCATGCTAAGCAACATTAGTCGCACCATACGCTGGCAAATGCTGATTACACCTTTGAATGGCCAGCGACCCGGTTTCATCAACACCTTTTTGGCACTCACCATCGGCTATCTGGCTAATCTGGCCCTTCCACGTATGGGCGAAGTTTCCCGCTGCGCGGTACTCAGCAAGCATGAAAACATTTCTTTCACACAACTTTTAGGAACAGTAGTGGCTGAGCGGGCACTGGACATCCTCTCCATGCTTATTTCCTTATTGTTAGTGGTGCTGCTACAGATTAAGGTGCTCAATTCCATTGCCGGTAGCGCCTTCGATTTTTCACGACTTTACAGCTCCTTTACCACCCCCATCCCTTACATAGTAGTGCTGCTGATTGTTGGATCCATATGGCTGTTCA
>DHVH01000264.1 GCA_002412555.1 Marinilabiliaceae bacterium UBA5213
CCAATCCTCGATTAAGACGACTGTATGTTGGGCAACCGTGATAATGCCTTTTGAATAACCTTTCGCAAAGTTAAGGGCTGCTGCCATGCTTTCTCGGGACAGAATCAGAGTGGTATCGGCTTGCTGAGAGGCAATTCTGTTGACGCTTTGGATGGGGGTTCCGACTGAGAGTTGAGCGTTATCAAAATTGAGGGCACTGTTAAGAAGTGACTGAATTTTGCCTGCATCGTTCTGTGCGTTGGAGAATTGAAGGACAGCAAATGCCATCGCCATTAACAAAAGTGTTTTTTTCATGGGTAAAAGCGTATAAAAATTTATAATTGATCAAAGATACAATTTTTGTTAAGTATTCCGCAGTTATGCTTGTCCTATTCCCTATGGTTGTAAACTGCACTGGCTTGGGCCGTTGGCATTAGCAACAAGTCGTTCACATTGACATGGGGTGGACGGGTAACCATGAACGCTATGGCCTCGGCTACGTCCTCCGCGTACAAAGGTGTTAGCCCCTTGTAAACCGCATCTGCCTTCTTCTGATCGCCGTGATACCGCACCAGAGAGAATTCGGTATCCACCATGCCGGGTGAAATGGACGACACTTTTATATGATAAGGCAGCAAATCAATGCGCATGCCTTTGGTTAAGGCTTCTACCGCGTGCTTGGAAGCACAATACACATTGCCATTGGCATAGGCTTCTTTTCCGGCTATGGAGCTCACATTGATGATGTGGCCCGATTTTCTTTCGATCATACCGGGGATGATGCGCTGACTAATGGCCAGTAAGCCTTTAATATTGGTATCAATCATTGCTTCCCAATCGTTCCAGTCTCCATTTTGTATGGGTTCTGCAGTCGATGCCAGTCCGGCGTTATTCACCAATACATCTATTTTTTGGAAGTCTGCCGGAAGACTTTCAATGGCATCTGTAGTGGCCTGCCTGTCCCTTATGTCGTAACAAAGCACAATATTGGCTGCACCCAGCTTCTCCAATTCTGCACTCATTGCTTTTAAGCGCTCCGCTCTTCGTCCGGTAATAACCAGCCGGTAATTCAATTGGGCCAGTTTAATGGCTGTGGCCTTCCCAATTCCTGATGTTGCTCCGGTTACCAATGCTATTTTTTCCATTCGTGTGTGTTTGGTTTGTTTTTCGGTCTTGTCATTTGTTATGTGGTTGTTTTTTACTAATTTTCACATGTTTTATACCGCTTGAGTCAAGTGTTAAAACGGACTGTTTATGACCAATAAAGGGATCATGAAAAAATACCTGAGTTTTAAGACTAAATACCTTTGTACAACTGTAAAATTACATATTTTTGCGATTGTTCTTTAATAAACCATTAGCTATGTCTATATCGGAAACTACTATTCACGATGCCGAAGCCTTCAATTTAACTTCTGAAGAGTTTGAGCGCATTCAAGAGATCATAGGGCGTAAGCCCAATCAACTGGAATTGGAATTTTTTTCAATATTATGGTCAGAGCATGCCAGTTACAAACATTCTCTTAAGTGGTTGAAGCTTTTGCCCCATAAAGGGGAGCATGTTGTGGTGGAGGCCGGCCGCGAAAGTGCCGGAGCCATTGACATCGGAGATGGCGATGTTTGTGTGTTTAAAGTTGAATCGCACAACCACCCTTGTTCGGTGCAGCCACGTTTAGGCGCTTCAACCGGTTTGCGGGTGGTTACACGTGATGTTTTTGCCATGGGGGCTAAGCCGGTGGCATTTTTAGATTCTTTGCGCTTTGGCAATGGTAAGCGGGATACTGCCCGCTGGTTGTTCGAAGAGGTGGTCAATGGTTTGGCTGATTTTGAGAAAGGATTTTCAGTACCCATTGTAGGGGGTGAGACTTTCTTTTGTGATGCGTTTAATACCAGTCCCATTGTCAATAATATGGTCATTGGCATTGGCAAAAAGGACCATCTTATTTCGGCGGTGGCTAGTGGACCGGGCAATTTAGTGGCGGTTGTAGGTGTGCCTACCGGTGATGAGGGTATTGCAGGTGATGCTTTTACTGCAGATGTTATTACCGATAATGGAACCAAAGGCTTGTCCATTGATTATCTCAAAAATGTGGAAATTGAGAAGGAGTTATTCAAGGTCATACAAAAGTTAATTGATAAAAAATTAGTCATTGGCATACAACCGGTTGGTGCGCAGGGCATTGTAGGTGCAGTGACTGAAATGGCTGCCCGGGGCAATTCTGGCGTAGAAATTTCGACCCAGGATGTGCCCTTACGTATGGATGGTTTGACGCCCAGAGATATTTTGGTTTCTGAAAGCTGGGGGCGCATGTTGATCTGCTTTACACCGGAGCATCTCGAAAAAATTCAGACGGTTGTTAGTAAACTCGGGGTTGAAATGGGTCTATTGGGAAAAGTGACTGCCGATGGCCAACTTACGCTAAAGGAAAATGGGGAGCTGCTGGCCAGCATGCCTGTCAACTATCTGGGCTTGGGGGGTAAGGCACCTGTTTACGAGCCTGTTTACATTATGGACGATGCCAAGGCCGTTCACTGCAATGTGGAGGAATTGCCCGAGCCTGATCATTATCCGGCCGTCGTTAAAATGATGATGACATCGCTCAATCTGGTATCGAAAAAGTGGCTGAGTAAGAAATTTTCCAAATCGCTCAAATCGGATGATATGAGCACCAAATATCCTTCGGATGCCTCCATTATTCAAGTGAATGACAAAGGCAAAGCATTGGTAGCCACCATGGATTGTAATCCTGGTTATATGACGTCCGACCCTTATAAAGGTGCTCAGATTGCCGTGGCCGAAGCCGCCCGCAACATTGTGTGTGCAGGAGGTAAGCCTATGGCGGTATCCGACTGTCTTAATTTTGGCAATCCTGGTGATCCCAAAGCCTATGGTGCTTTTGTGGCCAGTGTTAAGGGGCTGGCACATGCCTGTGAACTTTTTAAGGTCCCCGTCATTAGTGGCAATGTGAGCTTTTACAATCAGCGGTCTGTGGAAGGCCATATTGTTCCCGTTACCCCTTCACCCATTATTGGGATGGTGGGACTGCTCAAGGATGCACAGAGACATACCACATTGTCCTTCAGACATAAAGGAGATATGATATTCCTGATAGGGCGCTCGCGCGACGATGTTAACGGTTCGGAATACATCCGTAAGATCCATGGTATCAATACTTCTTTACCACCTTTTTATGATGAAGCGGAAGAGCAGGAGCTTCATCAGGTAATCTCCGGGGTAATCGATAAGCAGTTGGTGCGTTCTGTGCACGATGTGTCCAATGGTGGTCTTTTCTTTACCCTTTTAGAGAGTGCTGTTCCCGTTGAGTTTGGATTTGATATCACCACGGATGCTGAAGTACGCAAGGATGCTTTCTTGTTTGGTGAATCGCAGAGTCGTGTGATTGTTTCTGTGTCGCCCGAAAAGCAAGACGCTTTTGTCGATTACATGGTGGAGCAGGAATTTCCATTCTCTATTCTTGGGCATGTAACCAAAGGAGAAGTGCGTATTGATGACGAATCATTTGGTTTTATTAAGGAAATGAAAAACATCTTTGAAGATGTTTTGAAGGACTGGGTAGAGGGCAGACCCCTATAGCCGTTTTTTGTTATACCGCTTTTTGAACAATCAGGTTGGCTTAGAGTCGGGGTTCAGCATGATGCCTCCTATTGGCCCATTTTCCATGGGGGAATTTCTATATTTATTCGTTATCAACTATGAGTGTAAAACCTTACGCACAACAAGAGGGTACCAAAAAGGAGCAGGTTACTGCTATGTTTAACCGCATTGCCCCCAAATATGATTTACTCAACAGACTATTGTCTTTCGGAATTGATAAGATCTGGCGTAAAAGGGTGGTGGAATTAATCGGCGAAAAACGATCCGCCATTGTGCTGGATGTAGCCACTGGAACAGGCGATTTGGCCATTGCTCTGGCCCAGATAAAGCCTAAGCCAACGGCTGTCTATGCGGTAGATATTTCTTCAGGGATGCTCCAACTGGCTGGTAAAAAAGTCCTCAAAAAGGGTTTACAGCACGCGATTGTCTTAAAGGAGGCCGATTCTGAATCTTTGCCTTTCAGCAATAACTTTTTTGATGCCGTAACTGTAGCTTTTGGCGTTCGAAATTTTGGCGATTTAAACAAAGGACTTTCTGAAATGAGCAGGGTGCTCAAGCCGGGAGGAACGCTCATTGTTCTGGAATTCTCTAAGCCTTTTGCTTTCCCCATGAAGCAATTCTATAGTTTTTATTTTTCCAAAATTCTTCCCTGGTGGGGAGGTTGGATTTCTAAGGACAAGGAAGCCTATACTTATTTGCCGGCCTCCGTTCTTCAATTTCCTGAAGGTCAGCAGTTTGATGATGAGATCAAAGGTGTTGGTCTGGTCCCCACGCGACGATGGCGACAAACCGGTGGCATTGCGACCATTTATGTATCAGAAAAACCTTTGCAATAATATTTTGTTTCGTGCGTTTTAAAGGCAGGTGTTAATGATTGTAAGACCATATTTTTGAAGGGCAGCGTCCATGAAGCATTTTTTTCTCTTGTTTTTTTTATTGTTGGTTGCTGGTTTGGCTTTTGGTCAACCCGCCCAGACACGTGTGCCCAATCTACCCAATTTTGATGATAAGGCACTCAACTTCGGTTTCTTGATTGGTTTTAATGCGATGGATTATCGGATTGTCTCTAAAGCTCCTGCTCTTCAAGGTCCAGGAGGTCCGCGTTATGCCGATGTGGTCAACCTTAGTCCCGGTATCAACATTGGCATGGTAACCAGCTTTCGTTTGAACAAGCATTTTAATTTCAGAGTGCTGCCGGGCATTAGTTTTGGTCAGCGCGACTTGCTTTTTGTCTCAGAAGACGGGGAAGAGGATGAATTTCCTTTAGAAATAAAATCCACCTACATTGAATGCCCTCTGGTGATAAAATTCAACGGGGCCCGAATGACCAATGCCAAACCTTTTTTTACAACGGGCATTAATCCCCGTTTTGATTTGGCGAAAAGTAAGAAGGATGGATTAATGGTGCGGCCTTTTGATGTCTTTTGGGAAATAGGCGCTGGCATGGACTCTTATATGAGCTACTTTCGCTTTTCTACTGAACTCAAGCTTTCTGTGGGGCTAATGAATGTATTAGATCCTAAAGGCACCGGCGAACCTGAAGATGTTTTGTATTCTGATGTGCTCGATAGGTTAACTTCTCGTATCTTTGTGCTCACATTTTTCTTTGAGTAACCAGCTATTTTTGAATGAAGAACGAAATTGTTCTGCGGCTGCTGCCGTCAGATGCAGCCAGCGACTCCACTTTAAAGGGTTTTATTGCTAAGGAACTGAAGGTTTCTGAGGCGAAAATTACAGGTTTTTATGTCCGCCGGCGCTCCATTGACGCGCGCAAGCATCCGGTTATGGTGCAACTTCACGTAATTACCTGGATCGATGAACCAGCTACTTCCGAGACCATTGTTGAATTTGAATACCCCAATGTCAGTGCTGCCCGTGAAGTGATTGTAGTAGGGGCCGGACCGGGTGGGCTTTTTGCCGCACTACGCTTAATTGAACTAGGTATCAGACCAATCGTTGTAGAACGTGGAAAACCGGTCAGTGAGCGCAAAAAAGATGTGGCACTGCTCAATCGTAATAATCCTGTTAATCCGGAATCGAATTATGCCTTTGGCGAAGGCGGAGCCGGCACTTTCTCCGATGGGAAGCTTTATACCCGCAGTACCAAGCGGGGCGATTTCAGACGGTTTTTGGAAGTGCTTTATTTCCATGGTGCTTCAGAAGAGATACTGGTAGATGCGCACCCGCATGTGGGGACCGATCGCCTGCCTGCCATCATGAAAAATATTCGGGAGACAATCATTGAAGCGGGCGGAGAGGTGCACTTCAATACCCGGGTGGATGATTTCCTCATTGATGGGGATACTGTAAAAGGCATCGTTACTGCCGGTGGTGAAAGCATAACCGGGGAAGCTGTGATTTTGGCCACTGGTCACTCAGCCCGGGATATGTACGAATTGCTGCACAAAAAAGACATTCAGCTGGAGGCTAAATCTTGGGCCATGGGCGTTCGGGTGGAGCACCCCCAGGAATTGATTGATCAGATTCAGTACCATAACCCTGAAGGTCGCGGCGAATACTTACCGGCTGCTTCCTATAATTTTTCTTGTCAGGTGCAGGGTCGAGGGGTTTATTCTTTTTGCATGTGCCCAGGTGGTATTATTGTGCCTGCCATGACCGGTCCCGGTGAAATGGTCGTTAACGGGATGTCTGCTTCGGGTCGCAATTCGCCCTTTGCCAATAGCGGCATGGTGGTGGAAATCCATCCGGAGGATTTGCCCGATCATCAGCAATATGGGCCACTGGCCGGACTGGTTTTTCAAAAGGAAGTCGAGCAACTTTGTTTTATCAATGGCGGAAAAAATGTGATTGCCCCGGGACAGGTGCTGACTGACTTCGTTAATGGCCGCTTGTCGGGCGACCTGCCACCCACCTCCTATATACCGGGAGCGCTTGCTTCACCCTTGCATTTTGTATTGCCCGAATTGATCTCAGGTCGCTTGCGTGAAGGCTTTAAACTATTTGGCAAGTGGGCCAAAGGGTTTTTGACCGACGAGGCGCTTGTGCTGGGTACCGAGTCGCGCACATCATCCCCTGTTAGAATTCCTCGTGACCCTGAAACCCTGCAGCATGTACAGCTAAAAGGTCTCTATCCTTGCGGAGAAGGCGCCGGTTATGCCGGCGGCATAGCCTCCTCGGCTCTGGATGGTGAAAGATGTGCTGTTATGGCGGCTCAGGCCATGGGCATTTACCGCGAATAGGCGGCTAGTATGTAACCTATGGAATGAGTTCTTTTTAATTAGTCCGCCTATTAATGCTTGATAATCAGTTTTTGCTGTGACCTAAATTCTCTGGGGGTACATCCCTTTTGGCTTTTAAAAGTTCGGTTGAAGTTCGACAGGTTGTTAAAGCCACAGTCGAAGCATATTTCTGATATGTTGTTATCCGTCTCTATCAGCATTTTTGCTGCATGGCCAATTCTCAGGTCCGACAAATAATCCGAAAAGGATCTTTGTGTTCTTTTTTTGAAGAAATGGCTGAAGGCCGAAGGCGACATGTTGACTAATTCTGCTACCTCCCCTATCTTAATGTTTCGGGAAATGTTATCGTATAAATAGGTGTTAATGTCATCTATTCGCTTGCTTTTAAAGGGGGCAATGGAGCCTATATAGGAAGCCGATGATAAGGTGCTTTGATTTCTGGAAATGGAAAGGTCGTATAGAATTGACAGAAACTCGAGCAGGGAGTCAAATCCTCTGGAGGTGGTTAAGCGCTCAATTCTTTCAATCATCGAAGCAGTTACATCGGGAGAGAAGGTAATCCCCAGCTTTGAGCGATCTAGCATCTCTTTAATGGGCGCCATGATGTTTCGTGTCAAAGATTTCTCGCTTAAAAAATTTGTGTGGAATTGGATGGTTATAACATGCGCTTTGCCATCTTCTCCTGTCCAGGCATGCGGGGTGTTTGATCCTATTAACACCAAATCCTGTGCCTTATACTCTTTTATGGAATCTCCTATGATTCGTTTTCCCTCTGTATCTAATACCAGATTGAGTTCATATTCCGGGTGATAGTGAATGGGGAAATCGAATTTGGCATTAAAATGATTGAGTACTATAAAAAAGTCTTCATCCGCAAGAGATGTTACTTCTCTAACAATTCTTTTCATATTTTTTCATTATTAAAAATGAGGTTTAGTAAATGATTTTATCTATAGTGCTTATTTATGTAGTTATTAGTTCATAATTAGTCATGTTTTATTTTTGGACTAACAATTTGGTTTTAAGAACTTTGAAGGCTTACCATATTAAATGCTAGTCTCTATTTATAAAAACTATTCACGAAAGTACAGTTATTTAGTCTTTAGTGCAAAGATTTGGGGTTTTTTATATATTACTTTTAAAATGTAAAAATTACTTAATTTTAACAATTCAATCTATGAAAAAAAGAAGAGAAAAACTGCGGATGGCTTTTCTTGTGGTATTCACAATGTTCATGGGAGGCGTATTCGCTCAGATGAATGGGCTAACTGTAAGAGGTGTAATCACGGATACCTATGGTGAGGCCTTACCAGGTGTTAACATTATGGAAAAAGGCACGACTTCTGGTACTATCAACGATATTGAGGGTGCTTTTTCGTTAGAAGTAGCAAGTTCTGATGCCGTTTTGGTGGTGTCATTCATTGGGTTTAACACGCAAGAAGTAGCCGTTGCGGGACGCACGAACGTTGCTATTTTAATGCAGGAGTCTCAGCTGGGCCTGGACGAAGTATTGGTAATAGGTTACGGTACTGTCCGAAAAAGTGATTTGACGGGTTCGGTTGCCACTGTTAAAGTCGATGAACTGCAGGATACACCCGCCAACTCCATAGAAAGGTTATTGCAGGGTCGTTCAGCCGGTTTGCAGGTGGTAAACGATTCTCAGGATCCCGGAGCGGGATCAACCATTAGAATCAGAGGAGGTAGTTCACTTGAAGGATCCAACGCACCATTGGTTGTTGTGGATGGTTTTCCATTGGGGGATGCAGGGGATCTAAAACAAATTAATCCCGCTGATATTTCTTCCATCGAAGTCTTGAAAGATGCATCGGCAGCTGCCATTTATGGATCTCGTGGTGCAAACGGTGTCATTATGGTATCTACTAAAAGAGCGGCCGCAGGAACTACCCGGGTTAACATTTCCCAGCAAACCACTTTGTCGAGATTTGATTCCAAGCTGATCAGGTGGGATGATCCTTTGTTGATGGCCATGTTAAGCAACGAAGAGCAAAGCAACGCTGGTTTACAGATGCCTTACAGAGGGGTTACAGATACCCAAGGGACCTACTATCCTTCTTTGTATGAGATTCAGTCTGGTGCATGGCCTTATAACACCCGTTGGGATAAGGAGGTATTCAGGGATACACCTGTTTCCAGTAATACCAGTATCTCCATTGGCAGTGCCAATGAAATAACCTCATTTAATTTAAGCCTTAATTACTTGAGTGAACAAGGCGTTTACATTGAGGATGATTATCAGAAGGGAACCGTTAATTTGGCGGTTGATCACAAATTTTCTGATTTCTTTTCTGTTTCTACATCCAATATTTTTTCCAGAAACGAGCGGGATCGCAATGGAGGTCTGGCGTATTGGAGAAATCCATTGTGGCCGGTTTATGATGAGTCCGGGAATTATTTTACTGCCAATGAACGTGATTTTGGGCATCCCATTGCCAGAACCAATCATGTTTTAGATAAAACCAATGGCTTGGATTATATCGGTTCTTATGGCTTTAACTTCAAACTCCATGAAACATTGACGCTGAAGTCACAAGTGAATTATAAACATGGTTCTACTATCACAGATCGGTTTAACCCCAGAGAACATACTGAGGAAGGTTTCTTCCGCAATGGTGCTGCGCACATTGACAATTGGCAGGATGAAAAATTATCATCAGAGACTTTTGCCACCTGGGAAAATCAGTTTGCCGGAATTCATGATGTCTCTGTTATGGGTGGATTTTCTTATGAGAATCATACCATAAGGCAATCTCACTTGCGTGCTTATGACTTTGTCAATGAGGCGCTAGGTAATGAGAACATGAGCGCTGGTAACCCGGAAAGCAATGTCGTAGGAAACAATCTTACAAAAAGAAAAATGTTGTCCTATTACGGCCGGGCCAATTATAAACTCTTGGATCGATATTTATTTACCGGTACGTTGCGTGCCGATGGTTCGTCTGTGTTTGGAGAGAACAATAAATGGGCCTATTTCCCCTCTTTTGCCGTTAGCTGGAATGCGCACCACGAAGAGTTTATCAAAAACCTGATGGTTTTTGACGAGTTGAAATTCAGAGCGAGTTTTGGAACTTCGGGTAACCAGGCTATCTCTCCTTATCAAACGCTTGCGCGTTACGGCGTAGAGAATTATTACAATGACGGTGCCTGGAGAACGGCCATAGGACCCGGGTATGTCGGTGGTTATTATGGTGCTGACGACCGATATCGCGAGTGGAGAGGTATTCCCAACAGAGGTTTGAAATGGGAAACCACGACTCAATTTAACTATGG
>DHVH01000235.1 GCA_002412555.1 Marinilabiliaceae bacterium UBA5213
ATTGTAGTAAGTACGAGCAGTGCTTAGTGTAAAGCTGCTTCCCTGAAAGACAACCGTTCCGCCTCCTTGTCCCTTAGTTATAAAATGGGTGGCATCCCCAGAAGGAAAATTATCTCCTTGCATCAACATCCGTCCGTTTCCACGAATGGCTGTGAAAGAGTGAGCTGATGTTGTTCCTAAATCCAAACGTCCATCCACAGTTATGGTACCACAAGTTAATTCCAATGCTGGCTCCCTTACCGGAACAGTAATGGTCACCCCAGTTTTAATTACGACATTGTCAGTAACCAATTGTGGAAAACCTCCTGAAGGATTATAATAGACTGCAGCAGCCGGATCAAGTGTCCAGTTATTGTTATCATCCCAGTCTCCGCTATTCAGTGCATACCAGGTTTGTTGACCAACAACTGAACCGATGGTAAGTACACTTAGCACAAACAATAATCCCAACTTCAACATGTATAGCTTCTTCATATGAACCATTTTGTGTATCCTTATTGAAAAAATTAATCATTTTGTGTTCTACCTTGCTCTTGGGATCTTCTTGCCCAAGCTTAAATAAAAGCAAAATACAAAAGTAACAATCAGACAAGTATTTCTACGAAAAAGTCAAGGCTTGGTTGACTATTACGGCAAATAAGTCAGAAATTTTGACGAATCAATAATTTTCTGTGGCAAACGAAAAAAGAAAAGTGTTCAATTTTAACTTTAACATAGGACACTTAAACAAAAGCAACCGGACTGAGGTCAGTCCGGTTGTTTTTGTTTAATATATATTGACTTAGTTGCCTTTAACCATCACCCGCTCACTCTTTACGTTATTTCCAAACTGAGCGCGCACGATATAAATGCCCGATTGAGAGGGCAAGAAAACCAAGGTGCGGCTGCTACGGGCTGGCACTTCACTAATCTTACGGCCCTCAATGGTATAGATTTCTACAATGCCATGTCCACCTTGCAACACTTCAATGCTTACGCTAATCAATACTTTATCGGCAATGCTTTTTATACTAATAGCACTTTGTGCATTTGCCGTCTCCTGTAGGCTGGTGCTAACCATTTGCCCTACTTCATCATTAGATGGCAGTTCGCTCTCATCATTTTCGTTACTATTGGCATCATCAGAATCGATTGTGGCATCATCACCACCATCCTCAGCAACCTGCTCATCGCCATGGTCTACGTCATTTTCAGCTGCAGCATTATCAGTGGCTTCTTCAGCAGCCTCATCTGTAGCCTCATCTGTAGC
Organism: Marinilabiliaceae bacterium UBA5213; assembly: GCA_002412555.1. GTDB lineage: Bacteria > Bacteroidota > Bacteroidia > Bacteroidales > Marinilabiliaceae > Geofilum. Next base: position 1,250 of record DHVH01000235.1, read on the forward strand.
TTCATCTGTAGCCTCATCTGTAACTTCATCTGTAGCTTCATCTGTAGCTTCATCTGTAGTCTCATCTGTAGTCTCATCAGTGACTTCTTCAGTAGTACCATCAGTGGTCTCATCAGTGGCTTCTTCAGTAGCATCAGCGGATTCTGTGTGTTCTCCATCACTAACTTCCTCAATGACCTCGGGCTCCTCCGTTTCTATGTCCGTTTCCCCACTATCCTCTTGCTCATCTTCAACAACAGGCTCATACGTCAAATGGATTATAAATCTATCATGATTGGTACCTACCTCCGTAACCGAATAATTATAGATATTGGTCTCTCTTAATTGAATGGAAGTATTGGTTTGCAAATCTTGCAACCAGGCGACATAATCACCGCTAAAAGCATTTAAATCAAATCTCAACTGGACTTCTCCTGCGGTTTTGTTCCGAACGCTCAAAGGAAAAGAATAGGACTCGTTCTCCAATTCAGGAAGTCCGTTTATCGCCATTGCTCTTTCACCCACACGGGTAAAAACTTCAGGAATGCCTTCTGCATCATTGAACATCTTTTCAGAGTCACCCCGATCCAGGCCAAGTTCAGAATTCTCAGAAAAATAGAGTACGGCACCATCTGCTCCGCTTTCATTGGAAGCCACAATGCGAATGACATTGCTTGAGCTACTTCCACCACGTGAGCTCTTTAAACGGGCTCCCGCGGCAACATGCTGACGAACATTATTATCAATAGTAATTGAACCTTCACCCAGAGAAGATATCCAAACACTCTGAAGTGGCGGAATAATGGCCAATTCACTTTCATTGCCAAAATCAACTCCATCAGGAAAAACTGCAGCCCTGGCGTTTTCATCGGCAAAACGGTTATAGGCTACAAACGTCATAACACCATTTACTCTAGCCCTATAATAGATGGTTCCACCAATGTTGTTCCTTGACCAGCCAGTGTCCTCCTGCCAGTTAATTGCACTGGGGTATGGATTACCAAACAAATAATATTGATTGTTCGCAAAGTTTCGGGAAATAGCCCCATTGTTCAAATCCCCGGTATAGGAAACAACATGATCGACATCTTCTTCGGTCAGTCGATATTTAATAGAAAGACCTTCGAGTTGTGAAATAGCTACTCCTGCCCCAATCCTGTACCAACGGTTGGCTCTATGGACATTCACCCAAGCCTCAGCAGTTCTGAATTGGCCATTCTCATTTAACAAAGCATAAATATCGGATTTTACCTCTTTAATCGGCTGGCTAACATAGTACCACTCATCGCGTGGGAATTCAAGAGAAATCCGAGTCTTACCTACCACCTCTCCTTTTGTAATCAAGGAAGCCAAGCCATTAACCTTTGTGGTATTCTCCATTACAAGACCACCTTCTTCCTGAATAGTCAGAGTACCATTCACTGTTAATTTTGCACCAGGCTTGAGCGTTAATAAAGCGCCTGCATCAATGGTAAGATTATTCACCTCTAATATACCATCATTGGAAACAATCAAAGGATTATCATTAGAAGTTTTTATCCGCACATTGGAAGTTAAAGTAGGCAATCTATTGCCTGTCCAGTTAGCTGGATTATTCCAATTGCTATTACCGTTATTCCCAATCCACTGATAGCCAATGGCGACGGGCACAATCACATCATCAATTATATCACCTAAATTGATACCACTTATTGTTGAATTCTTCAATTCAGCTGGAATATCCGCATAATCACCATAAGGAGTACCCCCCGGAACACCTACAATTTCAGCATCTGGGTTCAGAAAAAATATTTTTAAATCATCATTCCCCTGAGTCGTCAATGAAGATACATTTACATTTCCACCTACCACCAAATCTCCGTTATTCTTTATGGTAGCTGTAGGTGAAGTAGAAATTAAATCGCCTTGAACGATTATTTTCCCACTTGATTCGATATTGTTTCCATAAGAAACAAGATTGCCGTAAACGATCAAAGCACCTCCATTGCTTATATCAATATTTCCATAGGTGAGTAGATTGCCGTATATAATTAGAACAGTACCGTTATTAACTTCAATGTTATTTCCAACATTGTAAACATAGGTAACAACACCAGTTTCAGGATCTGTGGTTGTACTGTTTTCCGCAGCCCTAACTTGCCCTATGAGCATTCCAAACAGTATTACCAGTAAGCCCAACTTCACTTTGTATTGCTTTTTCATATGAAACGTTTTGTGTTTACTTTTTCTCAAATCTATCCCCAGACACCTAGTTGTTTCAATTTCTTACAATCCTCAACCAAAACCTTATTAACTTCTTAATTAAGGTCGCTTGCTGTTTGTACGCATTATTTCTGCCCTCAGTTTCACCAATAAATGTTAATATCAACTCAATAATGACGAACGGTATAAAATTTGTGACGAACGGAAATTTTTCCCTGACATAAAATCTCCCACCCACTTGCAAAATGAAAAATAAACAATTTTCAATTTAAATGTTAACAAACACTATATTCAACTTTCGCCTGAAGAACCAACTTGTTTCTCAATACTTATAAAATTAGCAATCATGGTTTAGTTCCCATTTATTGCCATTTTTTGGTTAATATTGCCCATAATTATTGTTCTCTATTTTGCACTGTCAACTCATGGCTCAACTATCACCGGATAAATATCTTTCAGTGTTGGACGACCTTCTGGCAAAAGGCCAGACAGTTCAGGTGTCGGTACGCGGCATGAGCATGTTTCCACTCTTAATGAAAGGGGATGTGGTGCTGGTGAAGTCGGTAACTTATGTGACACTACGCAAAGGTGACATTGTGGTGTTTGAACGAAATGACATTTGGGTGGCGCACCGTCTGATACACAAGACCGATGGAAAGCTGAGAACTCAAGGTGATGGCAATCGTGTAATTGATGCTACTCTGCCTTTTAGCAGCGTGAAAGGAGTGGTGGTGAAAGTAACAAAGTCAAGGTGGTTGCTGGCCAGATGGGCCACGAAATGGCCTGGCCGGACATTGGCTTACACTTACATTGTTACAGGCCCGACATTCTGCCTACTGGGGCGCATAGCCTCGAAAGTTTACTGCATGCTAAAAAAACAGAATTAATAAAACTCCATCTTTCTACAAGTATCTTATTCTATCAGCTAATTGAAGAAAATAATCATTCGACCAAAGATCCAATTCCTGCGGGTTTTGAACGAAGGGTAGAACATCACGCTTTACCATTTTGATATCAGTAGAATCAAGTCTCTTCTTAAGTATCTCAACAAAAGCATACTGATCCATATCCACACCGTTAAATTCTTTGGTTCAGATTTGGAATTGAGCAACTTTTACCAACAATGGCAAAGTGGAAGTTGCTTTTTGCAAATGCTCAACTAGCCAGACTCAATCCGACAAATAGGGCTCACATATTTTATCCATTTCTATAATATTCTGCAACTCTAATTTTTCATACAGGCTAAATAGGGTTGTAAATCCTTGTCGCACTTCTCCAAAATCACTTTCAAAAACTTTTTTTCTTAAATATTCTACCCTAATGATCTGATGATCGCTTAAGGTAGTTTTTGGTATAAATAATGGCTCTGCGTCTTTAGCAACAAAAACGAAATCAGGCTCTTCTAATTCGACTTTTGATGTTTCAAATAGCTGAATTTCAAAAGACTGCATATCCATACCAATGTAACTAAACTTTAATGAGTCGTCTAAATCTGAGATATACATGAATATACTCTCATCCGGAACAATACCCTTGTTTTCAATAAATAGAAGTTTTTCAATAAAAAAATTGGGATCCCAAATTCTAAAAAACCGATAATCAACTGAATCGTTGTTAAAACTTGTATGAACGCCTAGACTGAAAACTACTGATCTTCGCATAATAGTATCCCCGACCTCTGAAAGCCAGAGTATATCCTCATCAATAAAACCTCCATCGAGTGTATCATTCCAATGTCTTTCAAACTGCAGACTCCCGTCTAAAAAATAAACGCTTTCAAGGTGCTCATAAACTCTTGAATATGATCCCTCGTCCGTATTGAACGCACATGACATCAAAATTAATGACATTACGCTAACTGATACAAAATATCTCATAATCAAAACAATTCCTATTTATGATTCTTCCAAAAATTAACACTTGAGTTCGATGGAAGTGGATATCGCTGATTCAGTGAGTCTTTCTGCTCCTTCGAAATAACAATTCCTTTATTTATTTTGTACTCCGAGAAGGAACCTATTCGATATTCATATATCACACCTCTAAAATTTGCCACCGGCCAAGCTGCTGAATCAGGATGAGAGTAGGTGCTGGAAATATTGTTCTGATTCACACTCGCCATCTCCCAAGCACTCTTTCCCGTAACTAAAGCAGAATCGGTACCATTGTTGAAAATCCGGTCACCTGCTCTAATTTCGGTCATTAGGGCTTGCTGAACGGAGGTTTTTACTTTTATCAAGGCATTTCTACCATTAACAACTTCATTTGCCACAGTAACCTCCTTTATGGCTTTAGCAAGAGCGCTGTTCTCATGCCCACTACGGGACTTATACCGGGGTTTACCTTTACCTTTGGCTAAACCGAGGAGTCCGGGAAGGGTGTCAATATCAACAAAAATAATATTGATATTTCCGCTGGAGTGAATGGCCGGACCAAAACCTCCATGTTTTGAGGTGAGTGTCAAAAATGTACCTGAAGAAAAAGTGCGACCATTACCGACATGATCGCCTGATCCAGACAGTTTAATGCTACACATAACCCTTAGTAATGCTATTAGGCTGCTCACCACTTTATCCTCATCCGGATCTTCTTCATTGTCCCCATCCACTTTGTGATACGGGTAGTCGGATAATTTCTCTTTCCAATGAGGTTCGAAATGGGTACTTGATTGTCTGGCCACAGTCTCCGTTTCCAAGAAACTTCTGTTGTAGGCTTCGTGAGAAACATCGACAAACTGGGCATTAATCGTTGCCAGGTTGCACTTAAGCCCGTGACTACCGTCCCTGCCGGGATCAATGGTACTTTTATAGGCATAACCAACCCCTATTACATATCCTTCATAAAGAATATGAGTGTTGCGTAAATGCGTGAATTCTTCGTCTGTAATATATCTGGGCATAAGCTAATTTTCTACCAATGGTTATCAAAACTTAGTTCGTTAATTCTTAGCTCTTCAGGCGATATGGTAATGATCGATGACACCCCGCCGCCTGCTGAGTCAATCTGCTGCGTAAATCCAACGCAGTAGGCATTCATAAAATCCACCTTAAAGGGTGAACTCCCAGATTTTACTTTAAATACCACACTGCCATTTTTGGCAGTGTTCTTCATGGCCCAGACGTACACATTATCGGGCACTGTTTCCAAAAAGGTTCCCCGAAGTAAGCCTCCTCTGACTTCATCCTGTGGTTGTCCTTTGTGATCGACAGACTGGCCAAAACCAATATTGAATGTATCCAATTCAAATTCTTTGCCGTCCAGCTGTAGCCAAACGGTATAATCGCTATCTATTTGCGGAAGTCCAAACATAACTATTGCATTTTAAAATTACTTAATCCAACGATTTTCTAATTGCACCTCGCCAATCTTAATTTTGTTGACCTGAATGGTTATTGAGGTGGAAGTAAAAGAAGTCCCCTGTTGTGAGTAATCCAGGCTAAGTGCAACACAAGCGCCGTCCTCAAATAGTATTTTTTGTAAGGGAATATCATTGGCATCGCAGATGACGATGGCACCATTTTCAAGCTTTCCGGATTTGAGCATCCAACTCATGAACTCTGTTGGCGGTACGTTGGGATAGACCACCTCAATGGTTCCACCCTTTACATCGGTTTGAGGTTTGCCATTTCGATCCGTTTCTTGTGCAAAAGAATAATTGCAGGAGAGCAATTCATAACTGTCGCGATACAGGCCACTGATACTGGAGTCGTTCAGTTGGCCCAGGCGTAAAAAACATTTGTGTCCAAACATTGCAAAAAGGGTTAATGGTTAACATAAAACTTAATACTTAATTATGCAAATATGCTTACCTCTGCTTGCTAAGCATTGTTTAACAAACATATTCGGAATCAGTAAACTTTGTGATAAAGATATTTAGTTTAGATTATAAAAGCAACTGTAATTAACAATAAACATTCATCGAAAATAAAATAAACAATCAAACCCACTAAATACCACAAAACCCCGAAGCACTGCTTCGGGGTTTTGCCTATAATAAATTCGCTTAATTACTGTCTGATGATGGTTTGCGCCCGGTCGGGCCCCACCGAAATGATGGTAATGGGTACGCCCAATTCACGCTCCAGAAACTCGATGTAGAAATTGAGCTCTTCAGGGAATTCATCCTCGGAACGGACGCCTGTCAGATCGCACTTCCAGCCAGGTAGTTCGGTATAGACGGGCTCCAGGTTATCGGGCAACTCAAAAGGGAATTCTTCGGTGATCAGATCACCTATTTTGTAGGCGGTGGCGACTTTAATGGTGGCCTGATCGCTTAAGACATCGCTCTTCATCATAATGAGCTGGGTTACGCCATTGATCATAACGCTGTATTTCAGCGCTACCAGGTCTATCCATCCGCAGCGGCGCGGGCGACCGGTAGTCGAGCCAAATTCGTTGCCATTCTTACGCAGGTTCTCTCCTACCTCATCGAAAAGCTCAGTAGGAAAGGGTCCTGACCCCACCCTTGTGCAGTAGGCTTTAAAAATGCCAAATACTTCACCGATGTTACCGGGTGCAATACCCATCCCGGTGCAGGCACCAGCACATACGGTATTGGAGGAGGTAACAAAAGGATAAGATCCGAAGTCGATGTCCAGCAAGGTGCCTTGTGCCCCTTCGGCCAGCAGACTTTTGCCCTCCCGCATGTAACGGTTGAGTTCATGCTCACTATCGATCAACTTAAACTGACGCAGGGCTTCGACGCTCTCCATCAGTCCGGTCTCAAATTCTTCAAGGTTGTATTCAAAGTCGTACATCTCCAATAGGCGCAGATGCTTGGCTTTAAGCGCCTCATATTTCTCTTCGAAATTATGCAGAATATCACCCACGCGCAGTCCGTTGCGACCGGTCTTGTCCATATAGGTGGGACCAATGCCTTTCAAAGTGGATCCAATCTTAGTCGCCCCTTTAGATGCTTCAGAAGCAGCATCGAGCAAGCGGTGAGTCGGTAGAATCAGATGGGCCTTTTTCGAAATATAAACATTCTTGAGTATGTTGGTTCCCCTAGCCATAAGGCCGTCTACTTCTTTCTTGAAAGTGATGGGATCGAGCACCACACCGTTACCTATAACATTAATTTTATCGGCATGAAAAACACCGGAGGGAATATTGTGCAATACGAACTTTTTATTGTCAAACTCTAAGGTGTGTCCCGCGTTGGGTCCACCCTGAAAGCGGGTTATAACATCGTATTTTGGGGTTAACACGTCAACAACTTTACCTTTGCCTTCATCGCCCCACTGCAAACCTAATAAAACATCTACCTTCATTTTATACGATTATAATGTGATATTCATGATCGATAAAAAGCCATCGATATCCTTGGTTTCAAACTCAATGGCTACACGAAACTATAAAACAAAAAAAACCGGAAAACCATTCCCCTCTGGGATGACTTTCCGATGTGTAAAATTAGTCAATTTAAATCGGATATCGGTACAAATCCGTGATTTATTTCTATCAGGGTGATTTAACAGGCTATGGTCACAAAGAATCAATCCTCTCAAAATCAGCCAGCAACATATCATCCATAAGCCGGATGCAGAACCGAACTTACTCCTTCTTAGCGCTGCAAACACTGCAAACGCCATAGATATAGAGCGAGTGGTGCGAAACCTGAAAATTCATGACCTTGGCGGCGTTGTTCAGCACGAGCTGTACCGACGGGTCACAAAACTCGGTAACCCCCCCACACTGAATGCAAATAAGGTGATCGTGCTGCTTCGACTCAAAAGCCTTCTCGAACTGTGCGATATTTTTTCCAAACTGATGCTTAATCACCAGTTTACAATCGAGCAACAGATCGATGGTGTTATAGAGGGTGGCGCGACTAACACGGTAGTTCTTATTCTTCATGAAAATATATAGCGACTCGATGTCGAAGTGACCATCGCGTGAATATATCTCATCCAGAATTGCGTAACGTTCCGGTGTTTTTCGGTGACCGTTGTTTTGAAGATATTCAGTGAACAATTGCTTTACAGCATCCTTAGTTTTTATCTTATCCATATTTAATCCGATTAAAAACAGATCGCTGCAATTTACTAAATTTATTTTATTAACAAAACGGGATTCTCATTATTAGCGGGGGATAAATTTTATACCCCACCGGCGATTCCGCCTTTAATGCGTTCCTGACGGGTGACGCTATGCACCCCTTTTATTTTGGTAATATTGAATATCAGATTATTTAAATCTTCGGTGTTGTGAATATAGAGATAGATGGCTCCTTCAAAGATGCCATCGTGACTGTCGAAATGAATCGATCGCATGTTCACGTTCTGATCCTCAGAAATCACTTTGGTGATCTTACTCACAATACCTATGGAATCAATGCCCGACAGGTTGATCAAGGCCAGAAACGATAAGATTTTATGACTCTCCCAGCTGGCGGAGACAATTCTGTTGCCTTGACTGGACATAAGCCGGATGGCCACCGGACATTTGCGGCTGTGTAGTATCAGTTTATTTACATCATCCACATAACCTACCAAGTCATCACCGGGAATAGGGTTGCAACAAGTGGCAATGGTATAGTCCTCATCCCCCATATCATCCGACACCACTCTTTCTGTGGTCTTGGAACCTAACTTGACGGGTTTGCCTTCATTTAATGAGGCATCGTCTTTCTTTTTACTAAACGACAAACGCCAGTAACGCACCCATTTATTGGAGGTCTTATCGCTCAATATTTTGGGAAGATTATCCAGTCGGATAATATTCTTCCCTATCTTATAGTAGAGTTCCTCCTTGTTAGGAAAGTTATAGAAACTTTGTAATTTCTTTAGAATTTTTGCGTTGGTGGTTAGTTTTTTCTGGCTCAAGGCCTCCTGTAGCATCACTTCGCCTTTCTGCACCATGACTTTGCGCTCCTTCTTAAAAGCCTCTTTTATACGCGATTTGGCTTTAGCAGTGGTCACATAGTTCAGCCACTCATATTTAGGCGTCTGCTTCTCAGAAGTCAGGATTTCAACCTGGTCGCCACTCTTCAGCTCGTGACTCAAGGGCACCAGTTTGTAATTGACCTTGGCGCCTATGCACTTATAGCCGATATTGGTGTGTATTTCAAAGGCCAGATCGAGCGTTGTAGCACCTTTGGGCATGACTTTAACATCACCCTTAGGCGTAAAAATCATCATTTCTGCACTGAACAGATTGAGCTTAAAATCATCCAAAAACTCCACCGAATCCATGTCCGGGTTTTCCAGCACCTCACGAATTTGTTTGAGCCAATTATCCAGCTCCGAATCCTTATCCTGCTGCCCCTTATATTTCCAATGTGCCGCAAAACCCCGCTCGGCAATTTCATTCATCCGTTCACTTCTGATCTGCATTTCCACCCATTTGCCATCGGGTCCCATGAAGGTAGCATGCAGCGCCTCATAACCATTAGCTTTGGGCACGCTGACCCAGTCGCGAAGCCGGTCAGGCTTCGGCTTATAAATATCAGTGATAACAGAGTAAATGCTCCAGCACTGTGTTTTTTCAGGAACGCCCGGCTTTGGTTTAAAAACGATGCGCAAAGCCAGCAAATCATAAATTTCATCAAAGGGCACCGACTTTTTCTGCATCTTGTTCCATATCGAGAAGATGGACTTAGGCCTACCTTTAATATCGAACTCAAAACCTTCGTTACTTAAACGATCAATAATGGGCAAGGAAAAGCGGGTCAGAATTTGGTCATTACGCGTGCGGTATTCCTTAAGCTTCTCCGAAATGTCGTTATAAATAGAAGGGTGTTCATATTTAAGACTTAAATCCTCCAGCTCCGTTTTTATCGCATACAATCCCAGACGATGCGCCAATGGGGCATAAATAAACAAGGTTTCTCCGGCAATTTTGTACTTCTTGTGATCGGGCATGCTGTCGAGTGTACGCATATTGTGCAGCCGGTCGGCCAACTTTATCAATATCACCCGCACATCCTCCACCATAGTCAGGAGCAACTTCCTGAAATTATCAGCCTGCTTAGACTTAGTCTGGTCAAAAACCCCTTCGAGTTTGGTAAGTCCATCCACAATACCGGCAATTTTTTCGCCAAAGATGGTAGTCAGATCATCCACCGTATAATCCGTATCTTCCACTACATCGTGCAGCAAAGCCGCAGCAATACCTTTGGCGCCGAGTCCGATCTCCTCAGCTACAATACGCGCTACAGCCAGTGGGTGCATAATGTACAATTCGCCCGATCTGCGTCGGACGCCCTTATGGGCTTCCATCGACAGTTCAAAAGCCTTAAGTATCAGCCGGTGATCCTCGGCAGACTGGCAACGGGTGCAGTTCTTCAGAATCTCATCCAGCTGACGCTTCGCTTCCTGATCTTCGGTATATTGGAGGTCTTTTGTCATAGCTTAATCTACATCAAACCACTAAAATAGTTGATTGTTTCAATTCATCAAAGATTGTGAATACTCTAATATTACCATCTTTATTTTTTCTTCATTTTTTTATAGGCTCAAGCCGCATGGGCTCTTCCTTTTTTCTGAGGCAGAAAGGAAGTAGCCTATGCAAAGCCCCTGCCTTTCAACCTAATGGCCTATTGATCCCGCTACTCGGGTACCGTTCCCGCTCCACGGGACTTCGACTCGGTATTCCACTGCGTTTCAACTCCCGCTTCACTTCGCCTCTCGACCCGATCTACCCTATCTTATCCCGCTTCGCGGGACTACGCTTCGCTACGCCTCTTGATCCCGCTACGCGGGACTGCGCTTCGCTGGCCTCTTGACCTATTAACCTATTGAACTATTAACCTCTTGACCTTCCCATCCCCTCTATTTTCCCGCCACAACCACATGAAAATCTTCCGGCTTCAAATATTTTGCTGATAAATCCATAATTTGCTGAGGGGTGATGTTCTTAACTACTTCTACCATTTGTCCGTAGTAGTCAAAGTCGAGACCAAACTCCCACAAAGTGCGGAAGATATCGGATGTACTAAAGGGTCCGTCGAATTGCCTGAGCAATTCGCCCAGCATGTAATTGCGCACCACCTCTAGTTCATTCTCATCGATGGGCTCAACCATCATCCGCCTCATCTCATCAAAAATAGCCTCCACAGCCACGGGTCGCATCTCCCCCATCACTTCTGAAGCAATTACCCACATACCACTTTTCGGGTATGATAGAATGCTTGATCCAATGCCATAAGTCAGTCCCTTCTCTTCACGCACCGATGTCATTAAGCGAGAACCAAAATAACCGCCCAAAAGGGTGTTGACCACTTGAAGAGCTATATAGTCGGGATGCGTGTTGTTAAATAAGGGTCGACCAATGCGGATGGCCGATTGAAGCGCACCTACCCGGTCGGTCAGGTGAAACTTCTCACTGCTGGTTTGAATTTCACCAACCCCATTGAGATTCACAGATCCCGGCAACCATTCAGTGGAGCCAAAATGCTTCGTCAGCAATGGCATAATCTCCTTCCCGGGTTGTCCGGCCACAACAATGCGACAGCCTAGCGGAGTATAAGCCCTTTGATGAAAATCCACCAACTCATCGCGGGTTAAAGTATCGAAATGCGCCAATTCGAGTTGTCGTCCATAGGGATGATCATGGCCGAAAATCACACTGCCAAACTGACGGGCGGCGATGGTTCGGACTTTCTCGGAATCCAAAATAAACTCCTGGCGGCGTTTATTCAAATAGATGCTGAACTCCTTGGCGTCGAAGGAGGCATTGCGCACCACATCTTCCACTAACGGGAACAATTCAGGCAATTCTTTGGTAAGACAGACCAGCGTGACCACCGAATTGTGATGGAAGGTCTGCACATTCAAATAAGCCCCATAAAAGTCAATCATGTCTGAAATCTCAGCCGAAGAACGCGTATGCGTTCCCTCCAGCATTAGATTTCCCACCGTGGACGCCAGCAAAGGCTTTCCAGCCTGCACTGCACCGGACGGAAACACCCAATCTATTTTTGTCACATCCTGGCTGCCAGCTTCAATCAATGACACATCAATGCCATTGGGAAGCGTCAACCTGTTGACAGGCAAAAAATCAATCCCCTCCAAAACTTGAAAATCCGGTCCCTTTTGCCGGTCGGGTTGTATTATCATATTTGCTTTATTTTTTATCTTAAAAAATAATTCATTTTCTTTTTTATGCTCAAGCCGCACGGGCTCTTCCTTCCTGTTGGATTGATTGTAACGTGCACAAAAAGAAATAATATTTTATCCACAGATTCACACAGATTTCCACAGATTGCTTTATCTGTAATCCCTGTACCCCCCCAACAATCAACCCAAAACCCTCAACCCCTCCAACCCTATTGACCTCTCAACCTCTTGACCTTTCTACCCTATCAACCCACTCAACCCTTCCTGCCCCTTCCTACCCATCCCTACCCTTCCGCCTTCCCCAAATACCTCAACGTACAGCTGTTCTCTTTCCTGAAAATACGCGCTGCAGCCTGCTGTATTTCGGTGGTGGTAACGGAGCGGTAGTATTCTATTTCTCGGTTGATTTCGTTGGCATCGCCCATCATTTCGTACTGGGCCATGTTCATGGCTTTATTCAAAAAGCTTATTTCAGAAAATACGAGGTTCGACTCAATTTTGTTTTTGACCTTCAGCAATTCGCGGGCATCCACCTCAGTGGAGGCCATCGCCGAGAGCTCTTTCCAGATGGCAGCTTCCGCATCTGCCATCTCTACACCGGGCATTAGGCGTCCGGTAACAGTTAGCAATCCTGCATCCATATCGCCAGAAATAAAGGCATTCACTTCAGAGAACAGTTGTTGCTCCTTTATCAGGGATTGGAATAAGCGCGATGATGGTCCGTTGGACAAGACATCCGACAACAAATCATTGATATAAAAGTCCGGGTCGGTGCGCTTACCAATCGGAAAATCTATGTGAATCAGATGGGCCGGCACATCGCGCTCCACAGTCAGTTCCCGGGCTTCGTTCTGCAAGGGTTCCTGTGGCAGATTGCGGACAGGCACTTCACGACTGGGAAGATCCCCGAACCACTTCTCTGCCAATTGAAAGACCTCCTCAGGATCTACATTGCCAGCAACAGCCAAAACGGCATTATTAGGGGCGTAATGGCGATAGAAGAAGTTTTTGACATCGTCCAACGTGGCTTGCTCAATGTGCGAGAGTTCCTTACCGATGGTCGGCCACTGGTAGGGATGCTCTCTGTAGGCCAAGGGACGGGTCAGCAAAGGAATATCTCCATAAGGCTGATTCAGGTAGCGCTGCTTAAACTCTTCAATAACGACCTTTCGCTGTACATCCAGATTCTTCTGGGTAAAATTAAGTTCCAGCATCCGATCCGATTCCAGCCAAAAGGCCGTCTCAATGTTACAAGCCGGTAAAGTGACGTAGTAATTGGTGTAATCATTGCTTGTCCATGCATTGTTTTCACCACCTACCCGCTGCAAAGGCTCATCGTACGAAGGCACATTCTTGCTGCCGCCAAACATCAAATGCTCAAACAAATGGGCAAAACCCGTCTTTTCAGGATCCTCATCCCGTGCCCCCACATCATACAGCACATTCACCGCCGCTAATGGCGTTGTAATATCAGGATGCACCACAATCCGCAGTCCATTCGGCAACTTATATTTAAATATCTCTATCATCCTATCCTTTAAAAAATTACATCCAGGCACAATATCCCAACCCACTAACCTGCACTTCCACCTACCCTGAACTCTAAACCCTTCTAACCCTCTCTACCCTTCCTTCCCCTTCCTACCCTCTCAACCCGACTCACCCTATCAACCTATCAACCTATTGACCTCTCAACCTCATGACCTCATGACCTCATGACCTATCGATCCCGCTCCGCGGATACCGATTCTCGGTATTCCACTTCGTTTCAACTCCCTGTTTCACTCCGCCTCTTGACCTATCAACCTCTCAACCTCTTGACCTATCAACCTCTCAACCCTTCCATCCCCTCCTCATACTCCCTAATCAACTCCTCAAAAATCTGCTTCACCGGCTTCACCTCATCAATCAAAGCAGCTACCTGACCAATCTCTAATTCCCCTTCGTCCAGATCACCTTCGAACATGCCCTTTTTAGCACGCCCCTTGCCCAGCAATGCTTTCAGCTCATCAATGGAGGCACAGCGCTGTTCAGCTTCGCGTACTAAATCAAAAAACCGGTTGCGCAACAATCGCACGGGAGCCAATTGTTTCAACGAAAGCAAAGTATCTCCTTCAGCGGATTTAACGGCAAAGTTTTTAAACGCTTCGTGAGCGGAGGATTCTTGGGACAAAGCAAATAGGGAGCCTATTTGTACACCATCGGCACCAAGTGCCATGGCAGCCAGCATTTGCCGTCCGGAGCCAATGCCTCCGGCTGCAAGGACTGGCAGGTTGGTGGCTTTTTTTATGAGGGGAATGAGTGCCATGGTAGTGGTCTCTTCGCGACCATTGTGACCACCTGCTTCAAAACCTTCGGCTACAATGGCATCCACGCCGGCTTCTTCACACTTTTTGGCGAAGCGACTGTTAGCGATGACATGAACCACGGTCATGCCGTGGTTTTTCAGAAAGGAAGTCCATTTGGCGGGACTCCCCGCTGAGGTAAAGACAATCTTCACACCCTCTTCCACCAAAATATCCATCACCACTTCCATTTCAGGGTAAAGCAAAGGCACGTTAACGCCCCATGGCTTTTGGGTGGCGACTTTCATTTTTTGAATGTGCTCGCGCAGCACCTCGGGATGCATGCTACCCGCTCCGAGCAATCCCAATCCGCCATTGTTACTAACAGCAGAAGCCAGACGCCATCCGCTGCACCAAACCATACCACCCTGAACAACAGGGCGTTGAACATTAAACAATTGAGTAATTCGATTATCTTGCCAGGCCATAAAATCTACAATTTAGAACATGCAAAGATAAAGGAACTTAATGGCTTCACAAACTAAGTAGGACAATAGACAAGGCGGCGGAAAATATTTAATTTTTTCTGCTAATTACGCTAATAGGAAAAAAGTTTATCCGCTAATCGAAGATCGACGGAGTCAATCGAAGATCGGCGAAGCCAATTGCGCTAATGGACACTAATTTAAAAATCAAACGAATTCAATTTATTTTTTGCCATCAAATTTTTAATCATTTTTCGCGCCAATTAGCGGAATTAGCGGACAGTCCTTTCCCCACCCCTAAAACTCCAGAATAACCCCAATAGAAGGCAACAACGTTCCCGAAGTAGTCTGTAACTCATTCAACTCATAGCGCTCGGGTTCGGTTCCCTGCAATCTAGGCTGACCATTTTCATCGCGCGCCTGTATCAGTCGTGGAGCATTGCTACTCTCAAAGGCATAGGCATTCTGAATGTCCAAATAGAAGCCCAACGAGAACTTATTAAAGTAGTAGCTTTTGTCTACCCGCAAATCCAACTGGTGAAAGGGATCCAGGCGTGCACCGTTGTATCGGTCGTAATCCAAATACTCCCGGCCACGAACGTCCCATGCCTCGACCAGCTCTGACCGGTCGCGGTCATAAGGCGTGTAAGGCAGCGCGCCAATGTAGCGCCACTTGACACCTGCCGCCCAGTTGTTTTTGAAAGTCTTGTTAAGGGTCAGGGTCAGCAAGTGGCCGCTGTCCCACGACGAGGCCACGGACTTTCCCTCCAGATCAGTAAAGGCACTGTTAACCCATGTGTAAGCCAAAATATAGCTCAAGCCTTTGGGTGAGCGCTGCTGAATCAGAAACTCAGCTCCATAACTTTGTCCTTTGCCTATCGACACCACCTCTTCATCGCCCAAAACGCCATAATCGGCGCCCTTGCTGGCCAGGGAAACACCATCTACTACTGAAACGGGGTAGTTGGCATAGCGCTTGTTGAACCCTTCAATGGTGGCCCGGGTATAGTTATTGAGGTTCCACTCAAAACCGGCAATGTAATGATCGGCGCGGATGTATTGTAAACTGTTCTGACGGTTCACCAGATACCCTTCATTGTCGCGGTAGCCCATTGAGGTGTAGGCCGGCAGCTGGAAATAGCGACCGGTAGAAGCATTAAAAGAAACTTGAGGTAGTAGGCGCAAAGAAGCCGATAAGCGAGGACTGAACTGATCAAGCGGATTGTTCATGGAAGGGCCGTAATTGTTGGCATCCAGGCGAACACCGGCCGAAACCGACAGTTGGTCGTCCATGAGACTCCGCGACACGGAGCCAAACACGCCCCATTTAAATAAGCCAAGGGAAGAGTTGTAAGCAATCAGGGA
>DHVH01000066.1 GCA_002412555.1 Marinilabiliaceae bacterium UBA5213
ATGCTGGAATCACTGGGCTATCAATTCACCACCGACAACGATTTATTGCGAAAGCAACTCGACCAGGCAGGCATTTGTTTTTTGCATGCCCCGCTGTTTCACCCGGCCATGAAAGCAGTCGCTCCCATCCGGCGCGAATTGGGCATCAAGACTTTCTTTAATATGTTAGGCCCCCTGGTTAACCCATCCAATCCGGGCAGTCAGTTGGTAGGGGTTTTTGATCTGGAATTGGCCCGCATCTATCAGTACCTGTTTCAGCAAGACGATAAACGCTTTGCCATCATCCACAGTACCGATGGCTACGATGAGATATCATTGACAGCTCCCTTTAAAGTCATTACCCACGATGGAGAAAAGCTAATGACGGCCAAGGATTTGGGACTGCCTGCCAATACGCCGGAATCCATAGCCGGGGGACATGAAGTGGTGGAAGCTGCCAGAATATTTTCAGACATTCTAGAAGGGCGCGGCACCGAATCGCAAAAAAATGCCGTGATTGCCAATGCCGCCTTCGCTATTCAGAGCAATCAGCCCCAAAACAGTTTAGCCGATTGCCTGTCCATGGCCCGCGAGTCATTGGAGTCGGGCAAGGCCAAAGCAACTTTAAAAACCCTTTTGGCCATCCAAAAATAATCCCAACATTCAACCAAAACCAGTCATGAACATACTAGAAATAATCGTCGCCCGAAAAAAAGAAGAAGTAGAAGCCGCCAAAGAAAAAGTTTCTTTGAAGCAGCTCCAATACTACAGGCATTACAACGAAAAAGTGCCCTCCTTTAGAGACAGCATTTTAAAACCCGGCGCCAATGGGATTATTGCCGAGTTTAAGCCGCAGTCGCCCTCCAAGGGCGACATCCACGCAGGGGCCAGTGTTGAAGACATCATTCCAGGCTATGCCAAGGCGGGTGTTGCAGGCATTTCCATCCTCACCGACGCCGACTTCTTTGGGGGCCATAACAATGATTTAACGCGGGGGCGCGATCTGTGTCAACTGCCCATCATCCGCAAAGAGTTCATCATAGACCCCTACCAGGTGTACGAGGCCAAAGCCATTGGCGCCAGTGCCATTCTGCTCATAGGTGCCATTCTGGACAAGCAGCAGGCTTTAGAGTTAGCCTCATTGGCCGCTTCGCTCGAAATGGAAGTCCTTTTCGAAATTCACGACGAGGCTGAACTTGAGTTGCTCAACAGCTATGTACAGTTGGTGGGTATCAACAACCGCAACCTCAAAACATTTGAGGTCGATCTTGAGCAATCCATTCGTCTGGCCGCCCAGCTTCCCGACTCTATGGTTCCCATAGCCGAAAGTGGCATTGCTTCGGCTGAGGACTACTTTCACTTGCGTGCAGCCGGGTTTAAAGGATTTTTGATGGGTGAGTATTTTATGAAGGAAAAGAACCCCTCAGCTGCCTGCCAGGCTTTCTGCGAAACCGTGAAAGAAAAAATTTCAACTCTATAGGTATGCTTGTAAAAGTTTGCGGCATGAAGTATGCGGCCAATATCGCCTTATTGAGTGAGCTGCAACCCGATTATATGGGATTTATCTTTTATAGGAAGTCCCCACGGTATGTGCATGGCCTTTTGTCCCCAAGTATTGTTTCAAATATCCCCGGAGATATTAAAAAGACCGGTGTATTTGTCAATGCCCCAATAGAAGAAATTCTGGCAATGGCTGAGATGTACCAGCTGGATGCGATACAGTTACACGGGCAGGAGCCTCCGGCACTTGGCAGGGAGCTTAAAGCTAAGGGGTTTGTGGTGCTCAAGGCCTTTCATCTGCAAAGTGAGGAAGACCTTAAAAACACCTCTGCTTACGAAGACGCCTGTGATTTTTTCCTGTTTGACACCCCCTCTGCTACCCATGGCGGCACGGGACAAAAATTCAATTGGCAACTGTTAGAAGCCTACAAAGGCACCTGCCCCTATTTCTTAAGCGGCGGCATTGGTCCCGAAGATGCTGAGACCATTAAAAACCTAAGTACCATTCAGCCCATGGGCATTGATATTAACAGTCGCTTTGAATGGGAGCCCGGACTTAAAAACATAGAGGCCATTAAAACGTTTATAGAACAATTAGAGCCGACCAAATAACTTAAATAGACAACACCCATGTTTCATCCCAACGAAAAAGGCTTTTACGGTGAGTATGGCGGGGCCTATATACCCGAAATGCTCATCCCAAACATAGAAGAGCTCAGGAATAATTACCTGGAGATTATAGAATCAGAGGCATTTCAAAAAGAGTATCATGCTTTGCTCACAGATTATGCCGGGCGGCCTTCGCCCCTATTTAAGGCCCAGCGCCTGTCGGACAAATACGGCACCAATATCTGGCTCAAGCGGGAGGATCTCAACCACACAGGCAGTCACAAACTCAACAACACCATCGGGCAGATACTGCTGGCAAAAAAGATGGGCCGGCAACGCATCATTGCCGAAACCGGCGCCGGACAGCACGGCGTGGCCACCGCCACGGTGTGTGCCCTTATGGGTCTGCAGTGCATTGTGTATATGGGGCAGACCGACATGGAGCGCCAGGCGCCCAATGTAGCGCGCATGCGCATGCTGGGTGCCGAAGTGCGTCCGGCCTTGTCGGGCAACCGCACCCTCAAGGATGCCACCAATGAAGCCTTGCGCGACTGGATAGCCAACCCCACCGACACCTTTTACCTGATAGGTTCGGTGGTGGGGCCGCATCCCTACCCCGACATGGTAGCACGCCTGCAAGCCATCATCAGTCTGGAAATCAAACAGCAACTCAAGCAAAAAATCGGGACAGAGCTGCCCGACTATGTCATCGCCTGCGTAGGGGGCGGCTCCAATGCAGCTGGTAGTTTCTACCACTTTTTGGAAGATCCTTCCGTGCAGCTTATTGGCACGGAAGCGGCTGGATTGGGCGTAGACTCGGGAGAGACCGCTGCTTCCATGGCTTGTGGGGATATCGGGATCATCCATGGCAGCATGACCTACCTGATGCAAAATGAGGACGGGCAGATCACTGAGCCTTACTCCATTTCTGCGGGACTGGACTATCCGGGCATTGGACCCCTGCACGCCCAATTAAAAGACAGTGGCAGGGCTACCTACATGCCGGTGACCGATGAGGTTGCCTTGCAAGCAGCATTAGAACTGACGAGAATGGAAGGCATTATACCCGCTCTGGAATCGGCACATGCACTGGCGGTGTTGCCCAGAATTAAATTCAAGCCTACCGATCAGGTCGTTGTGACGGTTTCGGGCCGTGGCGACAAAGACATGAAGGCCTATATGGAATATTTCAAACTAACTGAATAATGAACCGACTCAATACACTATTTGATACTAAAAAGGATCTGCTCTCCGTCTATTTTACAGCAGGCTTCCCACAATTGAACCATACTACAACCATTTTGCAGGCCCTGCAAGACGCGGGGGTGGATTTTGTAGAGATAGGCATGCCCTTTTCCGACCCCCTGGCCGATGGGCCCGTGATTCAGAAAAGCAGCACCCAGGCATTGGCGAACGGCATGAGCCTCCAGGTACTTTTTCAGCAACTGGCCCATATGCGCAAAACCATTACCATGCCGGTCATTCTGATGGGCTACCTGAATCCGGTTTTAAAATTTGGCGTTGAGCGCTTCATTGATAAGTGCGCTGAAGTGGGTGTAGATGGTCTCATTCTGCCGGATTTGCCCTTTGAACTCTACCGCGAGAAATACCACGAACTCTTTGAATCCCGGAATATCAGCAATACCTTTTTAATAACGCCACAAACACCACCAGAGCGCGTCAAAATGCTGGATGAAAATACCAACGGGTTTTTGTACATGGTGTCCTCAGCAGCAGTTACAGGTGCCAAAACCGGTCTTAATCAGTTCCAGCTGGATTACTTCCACCGAATCACTGCCATGGGCTTAAAATCACCCAGAATGGTGGGTTTTGGCATCAGCGACCACAGCAGTTACCGGCAAGTGTGCCAACATGCCAATGGCGCCATCATAGGAAGTGCCTTTATAAAGTTGCTGGAGCAAAGCAATGAACTGACGGGTGATATTAAAGCCTTTGTTGCTTCCATTAAGAGTTGAAAAAAACGGCTGCCCATCAAAGGCAGCCGTTTTAATTGATATAAAACAAACCAAAAACAAAAACTAATCTTCTTTCTGCTCAGACTCATAGGCCACCAATAACTGTTCCTGAACTTCAGGCGGCACCTTTTCGTAGCTGGCATATTTCATGGAATAGGAGGCCCTACCACCCGTAATCGAGCTAAGTGAGGTTGAGTATTTATTCATCTCCTTAAGCGGCACCTTGGCCTTGATGACCTCAAAACCCTTTTCACTACTCATGCCTTCTATAATGGCTCTGCGTCCCTGCAAATCTCCCATCACATCTCCCATTCGGTCGCCAGGCACACGGATTTCCACATCATATACTGGCTCCAGAATTTTGGGTCCTGCTTCTTTAAAGGCAGTGCGGAAGGCATTGCGACCGGCTAACTTAAAAGAAATTTCATTGGAGTCAACCGGGTGCATCTTACCATCATAAACGCATACACGAATATCACGTGCATAGGAACCGGTCAAAGGACCTTCTTCCATCTTCTCCATTAAGCCTTTCATAATCGCGGGCAAAAATCGGGTATCGATAGAACCCCCAACAATACAATTGCAGAAAATCAATTTTCCACCCCATGGCAAGTTCACCTCCTCCGTTCCCCGCACACTCATTTTAAACTCTTGTCCGTTAAACTTATAAACCGTAGGTGCAGGCATCCCCTCGTGGTAAGGCTCAATTATCATGTGTACCTCACCAAATTGCCCGGCACCGCCCGATTGTTTCTTATGGCGATAGTCGGCACGCGCCTGTTTGGTAATGGTTTCCCGGTAAGGAATTTTCGGATTATGAAAAGTCAAATTCAACTTGTCATTATTTTCAATGCGCCATTTCATAGTGTTCAAATGAAACTCGCCTTGTCCGTGAATAATGATTTGCTTCAATTCCTTAGAGTACTCCACCAGAATGGTAGGATCTTCTTCATGAATGCGCGTCAATATTTCGCCCAACTTTTCCTCGTCACCCTCATTTTCTGGCTTAATGGCGATGCGATACTTTGGGTCTGGATATTTAATAGCATTAAAAAGATAGTTGCAACCTTTGGTATTAAGGGTATGGTTGGTCTTTGTTTCCTTTAGTTTTACGGTAGCACCAATGTCTCCGGCCACTAATTCAGAAACTTTCTGGCGGTTGTTTCCGGCTACACAATACAATTGAGACAGACGTTCCTTGGCGTCGCGATTCACATTAATCAGATCATCACCTTCTTTCACTTTGCCCGACATCACCTTGAAATAGCTGACCTCGCCCAGGTGAGGTTCAATACTTGTTTTGAACACAAAAATGGAGGCCGGACCATTGGCATCTGGTGCCACTTCCACATTGTCTTTTGTTACAGGCTTTGGCATTTCGGAAACAAAAGGCACAATATTCCCCAAGAATTCCATTAAACGACGAACTCCCATATCCTTTTCTGCTGAGACACAGAAAACAGGAAACAAATCACGGGCCACCATGCCCTTTCTCATACCCCTGCGCATTTCCTCCTCATCCAATGATCCCTTTTCAAAGAAAAGCTCCATTAAACTTTCATCGTTCTCTGCAGCTGATTCCACCAATACATTGTGTAGTTCATCCGCCTTCTCTTGCTCACTGTCTGGAATATCCAAAACCTGTGGTTCGCCACCATTGGGTCCCCACTGATACATTTTCATTTTCAAGACATCTACCACTGCGTTAAAATCGGGCCCGGCATTGACAGGATACTGCACAACAACAGCTTTTTTACCAAAGGATTCATACACAGACTCTAGGGTAGATTCAAAATTAGCCTTTTCATGGTCCAACTGATTGACCACAAATATGACAGGTTTGTTATATTTTTCGGTGTACCTAAACAGGTTTTGGGTACCCACTTCAACGCCCTGTGTGGCATTGAGCAGCATAAGGGCCGTATCGGTAACATTGAGTGAGGTTATAGCCCCGTTGATGAAATCATCGGCTCCGGGACAATCAATAAAATTCAGCTTCTTCCCCAGCCATTCGGTATATAAAACAGACGAAAAAACCGAGTAGCCGTATTCATGCTCTACCCGGTTGTAATCGGACACTGTATTCTTACTATCTACATCGCCTCTTCGGCTAATGACCCCACCCTCAAAAAGCATCGCTTCTGCAAGGGTGGTTTTTCCCGAGCCGCTACTACCAAGCAGCGAAATATTTTTTATTTGATCGGTTAGATATACCTTCATGGTAAAACATTTAAAAAGGTTAATAAATGAATGTCAGTTCAAACACGAATAATAAGGGTACGCCTTCAAAATTAATAATATTCTCTAAAGAAACAAGTAGCGAACCGTTAAACTTGGTTGACTTAATTTGATTTTTTTTGTGTTTTATTATTCAATTATTGAATTTTAAACCACGTCTTGAATAAGTGCAAGGTTCTTCCTAAATTGAGGAAGAAACTAATCTATCTAATATGAATCTAATTGGGAAAGCAGCAAAATTAAAAATCATCGTTGGAGCAAATGATTTAGTTTATCAACGCCCCTTGCACGAAGCCATCGTTTTTGCTGCCAAAAAATATAAACTAAGTGGAGCTACAGTTACAAAAGGAGTTTTGAATTACGGCGCCCAAAGCATCCATCAAAGTGTAAAGATCTTTTCCCTGTCGAACGACCAGCCAATAGTTATTGAATTGATTGATTATCGGGATCGACTGACAGACTTTGCCGGCATTATCAGCAAACTGATGAAAAAAGCCGAAGCGGGAGGCATAATTACCATCGAAGAAGTAGAGGTGCTTCATTATAGCTAAAGACAAAAAAAGCATGCAAGATGCATACTCAGACATAGCCGGGGTTTATTGGCATTAAAAGCCCCTGAAACATCGCCAAAATTTTAATACCTTTGCCCAAAACCAAAAAAGTTGAGACCAGAATATTTCATAGCAGACAAGATCAATTCCGGTGGTGTTTCAGGAAAAAACTTTGCGGGTCCTGTATTAAAGGTAGCTGTAGCCGGGATCATTATTGGCATGGTAGTCATGATTCTGTCATTGGCCATTGGCAATGGCTTTAAGAAAGAGATTCGTGAAAAAATCATTGGTTTTGGCAGTCACATTCAGGTGGTAAACTACGATTTCAACTTCAGCTATGAAGCCAACCCCATTACACACGACACTCAACTTGTAGAAGCGTTATACGCCATTCCTGGTGTTTTAAATGTTCAGAGATTTGCCACTAAGCCCGGTCTCATTAAAACAGAGGATGAAATGCAGGGCGTTATATTAAAAGGCATCGGTGCCGATTATGCATCTACCTTCCTTGAATCCGTACTTACAAGGGGACAACTACCCGACACCAAAAGCGACCAGCCCTCTACAGAAATCCTAATTTCTGAAACGCTCTCACAGATGTTACACCTTGAGGTGGGGGATCCCCTATTTATGTTTTTCTTTCAGGATCAAATCAGAGCCAGGCGTTATACCATATCTGGCATCTATAACAGCCACCTGCCCGATTTGGACAAACTTTATGTGATAGCAGATATTCGCCAAATTCAACGACTCAACAATTGGAATGAGGAACAAATTGCCGGCTACGAAATCATCATCGATGATTTTGACCAGACTGACCAAAGGGGAATAGCAGTCTATAATACAACTGCAGACTATATATCGCCCGACGGCAATTTACTGCGCACCCAAACCATACGACAAACCCAACCCCAGATATTTGGCTGGCTCGATTTAATGGACATGAACATTGCTGTCATCATTATCCTCATTGTTTTGGTTGCCGGCTTTAATATGATATCGGGGCTGCTGATACTCATTCTGGAGCGCACCAACATGATTGGCATTCTTAAAGCTTTAGGAATGGCTGACTGGCCATTAAGACGCATCTTCCTCTATTTGGCTACCCGTATAGCGGCAAGGGGGCTTCTTTGGGGTAACATCGTAGGTATTTCTATTGCTGTTATTCAAAAGCACTTTGGCATATTCGAGCTGGATCCGGCCAATTATTTCCTCAGCACGGTTCCCATTATGCTCACACCGCTTCATCTTCTGTTGCTCAACGCCGGAGCCGTTTTTGTGATATTCTTGATGATGATCGGGCCGTCTTATCTCGCCGCACGCATCTCTCCCGTTAAGGCTATCCAGTTTGAATAAGGTGCCTGTTTTCGAACAGTGAATGTCCGAAAATGGACAAATTCCAAAGCACCCTTAAACTTTAATAGGGCATTTTTCTTTTCGAAAAGGATATATCCCCAGACAAATCACCCTTATAACAACCTCAAATTCAGCACTAATCTGCAATTTCAGAAGCCCCAGTCAAACCATTCCTAAAATATCTTCTAAACCCCCTTTCAAAAAGCCATTTTTGGCATGCTTTTTATAATAGTATAGATAGGTTTAGATTAGTAATGGGACAAAAAAGCCACATCTTCAAAAGTGAAGAGTGGCTTTTTTATTTGCTAAGGGCAACAACTGTGCGGTGAAATCCTTAAATTTACCTCAGAAAATATTACTAAAAAAGCCTCAACATTTCAAACAAGGAAAAGCAGTTGCTATGTTGTCATGGAAAACATCCTTACGTAAAGCACTAAAACCCCCTTTGCCGGGCTTAGCTGCTCAGGAAAAAATGGCCCCATCAGTGCGCTTAAGGCGCCATGACCCGGGTGATGCAACTGAGGCGATTCAAAGCAGCGTGCTTATTCTTTTATACCCTTCGGAGGAGGGACTGAAAATCCCTTTTATTCAACGCCCCTTATACCAGGGTCCGCATAGTGGACAAATCAGTCTGCCCGGCGGCAAACGAGAAAAAGAAGACCAAAACAACTGGGAAACGGCCTTGCGTGAGACTCGGGAAGAATTGGGCATCAACACCGACTCGATTGAACACATAGGAGAACTAACGCAAATCTACATTCCGAACAGTCACTTTTTTGTGTCCCCCCAGGTTGGCTACATTCACAAAAACCTGCACTTCAATCCTAGTCCCTTTGAAGTTTCGGAGGTTATTGAGGCCAGTGCCCACCATTTGTTAACCCAGCCCATCAAAACCAAAAAGATTCATCACATACAGGGCATAACCATTGAGGCACCCTATTACGATGCCAATGGCAAACATATATGGGGCGCCACAGCCATGATTCTAAGTGAATTGATTGAAGTCTTTAAAGCCAGGTCTCCCTACTGGGCTAACGCATTACGTTCTTGTAATGCTCATACCTCTCAAGAATCTCTCTAACGTAGTGATAGGGTTCTTCTCCCCGGCAATAGCCAAACTCGACTACCGGATCATTATAATACTTGGGGTCAGACTTATTAAGAATATAATAATCAACATGGTCATACCATGTTTTTGAGTCCTTTCCATATTTATCAGCTAATTTCATAGCATCCAACACATGCCCAATTCCCACGTTATAAGAAGCCAAGACAAATTTCAGGCGCTCCTCCGGATCTTCAATACGCAGCGCCATACGTCCATCAAGCCATTTCAGAAGCTGCATGCCCCCCCTAATGTTTTCCTTGGGGGAAGTGATTGCTTCTACACCAAAGCGACTGGCTGTCTGAGGCATTAACTGCATCAGACCCAAAGCCCCCGCCCAACTCTCTGCATCCGGGATAAAACGGGACTCTTGATAAATAATGGAGGCGATTAAGCGCCAATCCCAATCATACCGCTCACTTTCCTCCCGTATCAGGTCGTCATAAATAGAAACCTGTCCCCCCTTTACAGAATGAAAGCCTGCATCGACGAGGTGAATAGACCGCTTGTTAAGGAAATACTTCCGATATATACGTTGGTAACGTGCAGTTTTAGTAAAACCGACCATCCAATTATTAACCGCGTTGAGTAACTCTGGGGCATTTTTATTGACAGCCCATGCCTGCTTCTGGGGAAAACTAATTGCGGTCGACACGTCCAGGTTGGGATAAAAATTAAGATTGACCTTGGCCAGGCTCTCATCACATACCGTGTAAGGAATTTCTCCTTCAGCCACCAGCTCAATGAGCTGCTCTACTTCATAATCGGGAATTTCAACAATGTGAATACTGTCACCAATCTCATTGGCCAGATTTCTTAAGCGTTGAACAAAGGCCGAACCCTTTTGAACATAGATGCTTTTTCCAGCCAAATCCAGCTGGTTCCGAATCAGTGTATTGAATTTGATATTCATATCACCCGTCTGTTCAGGTGTATATGCTTGCTGCACCAGTACCTGTCGACTAAAACTGTGGGGCTCTGTAAATGCTACAAAGTTCTCTGTCTCGCGGGTTACCGCCAAGCTGCTCGCAATAATATCCAAGTGGCCATTCTGCAGTGCCAAAAAATTGGCTTGCAAGTCATTGCTGACCGTCACCTCTAACTTTACCCCCATAAAGTTGGCAAACTCCTGAAGCATCTCGAATTGATACCCCATAGGCTGCCCTTTATACACAAAATAATTGGTAGAATTATAGTTGGTAACCACCCTGATTTTTCCGCTTTCCAAAATTTTTGGCAGATCAGGAACTTCCGTCAGGATATCCTCATGTGTCCTCTTTTTCTGTCCCGTTTGATTACATCCAACTGCGCTTAATGCCAACAAAAAAAGAACTGCATAGTAGATTTTACCCATATCTGTATTATAAGTACAACATAGCACTGCAAATAAAAGCAGTCCACAAAGTTACTCAGAAAATCCGGACTGTCAACACGCCCGTTAATCGTAGAAATTCCATGACACGCCAAAGCGCAGTCCGGAAGGATTGGCAGGATAGGAAGCCGTCAAAAAATATTCATTCGAGGGCGTTCCCTGATTGATGTGATCCATTTTTATAAAAATGCGGGCCCGCTTCAACTGCATATTCAGGAATACATCCACAAAAGGATAATCGCCCACCTTACGGTAATTCTGTGCGTAAAACTGACCAGTGGCAGGCATATAAGCTGGAGCGTACCATAAGGAGTTATATCTTAAATCGAATCCCAACTGAAAAAACAAAACCTTAAATAGCCTATTTTGGTAATAATTGGAACTATAAACAGACCACTCCGGCAAGGGAACAATATCCTGATGACTGCTTACCTGATACAGCAGCGTATTGCGGCTATGAAAACCGCCCAATGAGAAATGCTTCGACAACTTAAATTCAATCAATGACAAAAACGCGGTGGTTTGCTCTGGTAGAGCATCCTGGTTCCAAAAAACATAATCATTAATGAAGCGTCCCTCCACCGACGCTTCGAGGCGTCTGGTTGGAATCCTAACACCACCACCCAATCGCATCGTTTGCACCTTATCAAAACTGTTCTCCCAGATAAAGTGATTGGAATAATAGCGCGTTTCAAAAAAAGAAGGAGTGGTGAGATACAGACCGCCATCAGCAAACAACTGCGCGGTATCGGCCACCACCCTAAATTGACTGCTCAAAGCTCCGGTTAATTCACTGTCGCCCGACCTGTAGCCTTGAAAATAAAAACGCATACCTGCGTTCCATCTGAATTTTTCACCTAAATTCTTAAATATTTGTGCTCCGATTAGTGTCGTAGAAAAGATGGAATCTCCCTGATGATAAACCGGGGGCACATTAAAGGAACCATATTCTTTGGGCGGCACAGGAAAACGGTACTGCTCAATTTCGTTGGTAATAAACCCTCTTAATCCAAAGCGGAGGAGCGCGTTGGCTTCTTCATTAAATTTAAGTTGGAAAGTATTCTTTATAGAGGTATAGTAAACCGAATCCCGCGTGCCAGTTGAATCCGCATATATATGCGGGTAGAAAAAATTATTCGGATTCTCAAGCAAATAACGGTTGAGGTTACCAATGCGGTGAACGCGGCGATTGCGGTCCACATGTAAAGTATGAACGGCCGTTCCTAAAGGCAACTTTACAGACTCCTCATCTCTTTGACTCACCGATATATTACCAATTTTTAAAGCTTGGCTAAGATAAAGTTGATGATTATCTATGCGATTCGAAGCAGAATAGAAATTGACCGGAACATTCTCAGTTTGACCATAGTCATAATCGTCGGGATTGAGGATGTAATCCTCATCAATTATCCCGCCATTCTCCAGGTGGTCGGTCTTATTATAGGCATATGACCCGTGAACTTCATACTTCTCACCCGAATAGGATGAGAAAAACCTGAAATGTCGATTCTCTACCTGCTGCGCATCATAGCGTCCAATAGAGGAAATTAACTGGTAATCGAAACCGGCGTTCCACTCCTTATTAATATTTTGTGTAAAAAGCACACCCACAGCCTCCTCGGAGCGACGCTTGGGACCACCATACTGATAATACAAATTGGTATAGGGCGTGAGCGTATTATAGTAACGCCATTCTTCAGGTCTTTTAAAAAAAGAACTCAAATTTTCAGTAAAAACGAATCGTCTGGCCAAGGTCATTTCTGAGACCATAGCCGGCTGCCAGGGGGCGCCCAGATTGCCTAAGCGCACATTGGCTATGGCTTCACGATTGGCAGGGCTGTGGATTTGAAAACCCAGGGATAGGGTATCAATAGGTACCGTATCAGCTCTGGTTCCCAAATCGACCAGGAACCAATTTGTGACTTTATGGGGAATAGCTTTAACAGGGGCTTCGGATGCAGTCCCAGGGGCTCCGGTTGCTCCCAATGAGGCTTGGGTTCTGCCAGTCTGGGAAGCACTGTTGTCCAGCGTTCTTTCAGAACCTCTCTGCGCATTCACAGACCACGAACACACTATAAGGCTGTATATAACAATCAGAATTATTCTCATGCAAGGCAAAGATATTGAAAAATCCACAACTCGAATACAAATCTCATGCCTTGATTTATCAGAGGTTTCAAAAAGTCTGTCACTTAACTTCCCACACATCGCCTTCCGTAGCCAAATCTCTAAATGTTTTGATGGGATTATCCTTTTGAACACGTTCTATCTGACTTTCTACTTGCTGGTCGTAGACCTGACCCTTTACGCTGCGTATTACGCCCAGAGCAACCGGGTATTCAGGATATTCCATATTGGCCAATTTGAGGTGCATCGTATTGTCCATACATTCCGCATCGTGCACAAGAATGTCATTTTCCGTTATGCCCCCTTCCCCAATGCTAACCACCCTAAGCGTCAATCCTTCCAACACAAAACCCTTGTCTCTGTTTTTACCAAAAATCATGGGCTTACCATGTTCCAGAATAATGGTCCTGTCGTCCTTAAAATCCTTGTCAGTAATGGCCTGATGGGTTTTGTCGTTATAAATAACACAGTTCTGCAGGACTTCCACCACTGAGGCACCCTCAAACTGCGCAGCTGCCTTAAACACATCCACACAAAGCTTCAGCTCCCTGTCAATACTGCGTGCAAAAAAATGGCCTCTTGCGCCAATGGTCAGTTCACCCGGACGGAAAGGCTCCTCCACCGTACCAAAAGGTGAAGTTTTGGAAATAAAGCCATGTTTGGAAGTCGGTGAGTACTGGCCCTTTGTCAGGCCGTAGATCTGATTATTGAATAAAATGATATTCAAATCCATATTGCGCCTCACCGTATGAATAAAGTGATTGCCTCCAATGGCCAGCGCATCACCATCTCCGGTAATTTGCCAGACCTTAAGCCTGGGGTTAGCCACTTTTACGCCTGAAGCAATGGCTGATCCCCGTCCATGGATGGTATGAAAACCGTAGGTGTTCATATAATACGTAAACCTTGAAGAGCAACCAATACCTGAAATCACCACCACTTCTTCCGTTTTAAGCCCCAATTCAGCCATCGACTTTTGTACCGTGTTAAGAATGGCATGGTCGCCGCAACCCGGGCACCAGCGAACATTCATACTGCTTTTAAAGTCGACAAAAGTATATTGTTGTAAATCATTCATAATAGCTAGGATTCCGAAAGTTTAACAAAGCGATTTTTCAACTCCTGCACAGTAAAAGGCAATCCCTGCACCTTATTGTACTGATGATAGGTAAACGCCGGATATTTCATTCGTAAGAAACCGGCAAATTGACCTAGATTCAGTTCACATACAATGATTTTTTTAAAGCGGGACAACACCTCGGCAGTATTTTTTGGCAGAGGATTGATGTAATTAAAGTGGGCAAGCGCCACCTTTGTGCCATCACTGTTCATTTCTTCAACGGCTGTATAAAGATGGCCATAAGTCCCTCCCCAGCCAACGACCAGAAGATCAGCCGAAGCATCGCCAACCACTTCCAACTCAGGTATGTAATCCGCGATTCTTTCCAGTTTTGCCTGACGAATATCCACCATAACCTGGTGATTGGGTCCATCATGCGAGATATTTCCCGTTACTGCATCCTTTTCCAATCCACCGATACGATGTTCAAACCCTTTGGTGCCGGGAAACACCCAATCC
>DHVH01000074.1 GCA_002412555.1 Marinilabiliaceae bacterium UBA5213
AAGGTTTTTAAGGACACTACAAAGGAGAAATATCACCTTTGTAGTGTCCTTAAAAACCTTCAGTCTTCAACCTTCAACTCAACTAAAAACAGTCCCTTTTCTCCTGCCCCCTACCCTTCCCCTGATGGGAGCGTGACGACATTGTGGTGTGGTCGTATAAATGCCAAGGATTTTTATGGGGAATATGTGGGTTTTAGGAGGTTCTATGTTCTTGGCAATAATGATGAAAACACTGTGACTATTGAAAATCCAAAAGATAAATATTCGACTTGTATAATTAACGATGTTTGTGAAGGGTCATCAATTAATAAATACTAATCCAATGAGCGTAACAGAAATCAGCACATGCGAAGGAATTGCCAGAAAATAGATTGTGAGTATAGCTTAATTTTCTGAGGAATATGGCGCTAAGCCTGAGCTGAGCTGTTACTAATTTTTGTAATTACCCATATCACCAGTATCCCACTTGCAATTATTTTTGGAGACAAATAGGATATAATTATGTCTGTTCTTATTCAAATGTATAGTTTTGTAGTTATGTTGGGTTCAATTTTTTAAGTTTTTAAAACATGCAAGTGAGCCGGAGAGATTGATGGTTAAAAAAAATATATTAATACCAATTTACTTTTTAATAATCTTTACATCTAACGTATTTGCGGGCACCGACAGCCTTTCATCAAAAGCAATTGAAAGTTTTCAAGGATACTGTTTTGCAACTAGCGCAGATTTTTATCGAATCAAAAAATTAATTAAACCTATGAAATTCATCCAACTTTCAGAGGATTACGCTAATGCATTTTCAGGAGAAAACTCAATAAAAACTGAGATGTATTTAGTTGAGAAAGTGGACGATGAAAAAGGGATTTTTTTAGCCTTTGGTCAGCCTAATGCTTGTTCTATAAATGTCCAAGGTGTTGATTTCCTCCCCATCAAAAAAACAATAATTGAGCAATTTCAATTAGCCCATGTGCGTACCAATGATATTGGTTTACAAATCAATGAATTATATATACCAGGTGGTGTGTCAGGAAGTAAAAAAGAGTTTGCAGAATTAGGGGGCGTAGCACTTATGTACCCAAAGCCTTCAATGGGCAATCATGGTGGAACGATTGCATATATACCACCAGAACAAGCAAAACAAATTTTAAAACCTGAGTTAGTAAACTCTAATTTACGTACAAAATCAACCACATCCTCCACAGCTTCTTTGCCAGATACAGACTTTGAAAAGGTACAACAGTTTGAGGAAATCAATGGTGTACATATTTATAAATCGATAGGCAATTACGATTTTGTCTTTCGTAATTTTAAATTTATACTTACACCAGAAAATACGGTACTCCCTAGCGACTCAATGCTTATTGATGCATTGGGTTTAAAAAGGAATGCTGACAATTATAGAGATGAGATTATTGACGAACAAAGTATAAATTTCAAAAAATATGGGCAATTTGAAATATTTATTCCTGTCGAAAAATTCCCTTTAGTACAATATAAATCCGGCTACATAATTGCGAGAATGGCACAAACACTAGTTGATAATACATATAGCACCCACTCAAAGAATCCTGAGCGATACGATTATGTAACAGAAAAGCAGAAATTGTATAACCGGATAAAAGAAATGGTAATAAGCAAAAAAGGCAAAGTGGAGGTCGTGTTAGAGTTTCCAAATCAGAACAGCCAAAAAATTGATAGAAATGTTGGTTTTAGGTGCGCAAGTGGGCAATACATAGATTATGTGGGTCAGTTAAAGAATTGAGAAAATCATAAAAGGGCAAATGGCATAAGAATTATATTAACGCAGACCGCAAGAGGCGCGGTCTTTATGGAAATTGGTTGCCATAAATTAAAAGCTATAAAGATGGACTTGCCAATAGCGGCTGGTTATCGCAACGTTAATATTGCCATATCGATAGAACGTGAGTTTTGGCTCCATCAAGTAGAAAACTGAATAAGGAAACCCATATGAAATGCATTACAATGTTCGTAATTGCTGCATCCGTAGTGCTGTCAGGATGTGCTTATCAAACAATGAGTTCCCAAGTCTCACCAATTTATGAGACGAAAATTACGCCAGTATCTTCCCTTGGTCTCACGGGTGGGGGAGCTTCAGTTGCATTTCCAGCCTTCATTAATAAGGGATACAAAATTACAGACATGTCCAATTTTCAAGGTGACCTGCTGGAAGATGCCAAGAAGAAGTCTGTTACTTACTTGGTCACGGTCGACTCTGTTGGCACTGACGGCGCATGGTGGGATGGTAACTTTGATTATTCTATGAGAGCCACCAATACGGAATCAGGAAGTGTTGTCTGGTCGGCAACAGCTGAATATGGAGAGGGTGCAACTATCAAACAAGTGAAAAGTACAAATAGGGCGATGTATGACATGGTGAATGATTTCGCCAAAAACTTCCCACCTAAATAGGAGAGAGGTGGCCTCGGGAATTTTAACAAGCTGTTAAGTGGGAAATCTGCCATGAAATAATATCTTCTATGGGCTAACTTATGGAGCAGTAAATGGCAAACGAAACGAGCCAGAAACAGTCATCAACATTCAAGGAAAAGTAGCGTTAGCATTGATGGCTGGCGACAAGACACTAGCCGAATTGGCATAGATGTTTGAAGTGCACCTCCACAAGATAACGACTTACTTCTTAAGGCGCCTTGACCGTAATCACAGGCTCTCGATATTATTCCTGCACATTGCCTCTTTTACCTCATAACGATGGAAGATATCAGCAATTCTTATCCCTGGTTATTGCCACAACTAAAAAAGGCAGAGCCATATGAATGACCCTGCCTTCGGTGTTATTTTGTGCTTGCTCTTCACGGCATACTTGTAGTGCCACCCACGCTATGCCTTACGACACAA
The DNA here is from genome assembly GCA_002412555.1 of Marinilabiliaceae bacterium UBA5213. Classification (GTDB taxonomy): domain Bacteria; phylum Bacteroidota; class Bacteroidia; order Bacteroidales; family Marinilabiliaceae; genus Geofilum. Next base: position 2,878 of record DHVH01000074.1, read on the forward strand.
CCTGCCAAAGGCCCCAGGGATAGTGCCCGATGACCAGAAGGCCCGGCCCTGNNAGTCCCTTTTCTCCTGCCCCCTACCTGCGGCACAACCTGCCAAAGGCACCGGGAATGGTCCCCGATGACCAGAAGGCCCGGCCCTGCTTGTAATCTACAAACCAGTATCCTCCCGGTTTCCGTTGAGCTGCGACAAAGATAAAAGGCTGCTCCCTGGAAAAGCAGGAATGCAGATACAGCCCCTTCTCGTTCATTTCCGGCTCCATGAGCGACAGGGCCTCTTCCATGGTCGGCAATCGCCAGTCATGAAATCCGGCAAATCCTTCACTGTTGAGCTTCTCGATATTGCACCGCAGGGTCCGAATAGAGACGATATCAAGCCCAGCCCGCTGCCACATGACCCCAGTCCGCTCGTCAATTACGGTAAGACCATCGCCATTATCCACCAACGCGTTATCAAATCTTCCCTGAGGATTGAAGACAGAATCAAAAAAATTTCCCTTTTTGATCAAAGGTTCAATCTGATCGTCATTAATCACGGCCGGCTTCGTCGGTAAAACACATTGCTCGCCGGTAAAAGGTTGCACGCCCCGCGAGAAAAGAACACCCATATCCTCAACCGCCTTAACCACATAGACCGGTTTGACATAGGCATCGCCTTCGGCCTCAACAACATTATCGATCAGCCACTCCTTGATAGTGCCATTAATCGCATAGCTTTTCTCAAAGGCTGAAGAAGTCCCCTGCTGGCGCACACACTCCTTGACCATCTCAACCGGAACGCCTATCTCGGCCAGGATTCGGGCATGCTTCACCCCCCTTTCCATCAGACAGAGCTTGGGTTCCTGGCCCCAGTTATCAATAAAGAAATAACAGATCCGCTCACTGTTATTGCGTACCCTTTCCCGTCCACCCCAGGACTCATAGGTTCCAAAACTCAGGTCAGGGGTCATTCCCCAGTCAATTGTCTTGATTGTCGAATCACTCATCGAAAGCCTTTGAAACATACCCATA
>DHVH01000126.1 GCA_002412555.1 Marinilabiliaceae bacterium UBA5213
CTGGTGGCGGTTACACGCATGAAAAGCATAAACAGAACAACATGGATATGTACCATGCCGGTATTGCGTTTCAAATTACGGGTGATCGTAAGTATGCCCGCTTTGTCGAGGACATGTTACTTCAATACGCTGATTTATATCCTACCCTTGGCATACACCCTGAAAAGGGCAATCAAAGTGCCGGCAAGCTGTTTTGGCAAGGATTAAACGAGACTGTTTGGTTGGTTTATACCATTCAGGCTTATGACAATGTTAAGGATGCCCTATCCAAATCCAGCAGAAACAGGATTGAAAAGGATGTGTTTCGGCAAATGGTGCACTTTTTTACCGTTGAAGATAATTTTTCTTTTAACCGGGTGCACAATCACGGAACGTGGGCTGTGGCAGCCATTGGCATGACCGGGATTGTTTTGGACGAGCATGAATGGGTCAGGCAAGCCTTGTGGAGCACGGATCTTTCTGGTAGGGGCGGATTTTTAAAGCAATTGGAAAGTCTTTTTTCGCCCGATGGCTATTATGCTGAAGGGCCCTATTATCAAAGGTATGCACTTTTGCCCTTTGTTATTTTTGCCCAGGCTCTGGAGAATAATTATCCGGACTTAAAAATCTTTGAATACCGGGATAATCTGGTGGAGAAGATGGTTAATACGGCCCTTCAATTGACGGATGAGAAAGGCTACTTTTTTCCTTACAATAATTCCATTAAGACCAAGAATTTCACCTCAGGTGAAATTGTTTTCGGTGTCAACATTGCCTATGCACTTTCAAAAGACGCGGGATTGCTGGATGTTGCTGAGCAACAGGGACGTGTTATGATTAGCGCACAAGGCCTTGAAGTGGCCCGCGATCATGCACAGGGAAAGTCCAAACAATTCACCAGAAAGTCAATATTTCTGAGAGATGGCGCTTCAGGAACAGAGGGTGGAGTTGCTATCCTGAGAAAGGAAGATGCGGCTGGTTCGCAAAGCTTGTTGTTTAAATTTTCTTCTCAGGGAATGGGGCATGGGCATTTCGACCGGTTGCAATATTTGTTTTATGAGGATGGTAATGAGGTGATCAGTGACTATGGCGCCGCCAGGTTTGTCAACGTGGAGCCCAAGTTTGGCGGACGGTATCTGCCTGAAAACACCACCTGGGCTAAACAAACCATCGCGCATAATACAGTGACCCTCAATAGAACCTCTCATTACAATGGCAGACTGGCGCCTGCAGAGGAGCATGCTCCTTCTCTAATTTTTTATAAAGCTGACGCCAATAACAATCAGTTTGTGGCTGCAGTAGATTCAAATTGCTACGACAATGGCATTCTTCGCAGGGCAATGGCTTTGGTAAATACACAACAGGGAACAGTTGTTTTGGATCTTTTTGAGGTGCTGGCACCTGGAGCTAATGTGGCAGATTATGCCACCTATTATCAAGGGCAGTTTATAAATTCTACCCTGCCTTATTCACCTTTTGTAAATGCGTTAAAGCCTTTTGGAAAAGGTAATGGTTATGAACACTTGTGGCATACTGCTCAGTCAGAAAGCTACTCAGGAGAAGGAATGGAACAATTTTCATTTCTCTCTAGCAATAGGTTTTACACCATTTCTACCTTGATGAACAATGACGCCACTTTAAATTTTGTCAGAATTGGTGCCAACGATCCTGATTTTAATTTGAGAAACGAGCCGGGGTTAATAGTCTCTCAACCGTTTGTTGACCGACAAATATTTGCCTCAGTCATTGAAGCACATGGAAGTTTTGACCCTGTAACTGAAATGGTAGCGGGCGCCTCCTCTCATGTGAAAGTATTGGAGGTGATGTCAGAAAGTAGTGATGCGTTTGTGCTCAAGGCAATAATTGGGCAGGAAGAATTGACCTGGACCATCTCCTTTGATGCCGATAAGCAAGTGACTCATTTGAGTATAAAGCAAGTCGAGTGATTTCAAGAGAACTTAGGGTAAACATTTAATAATTAATGATAGAGTTATGAAGATTCAAGGAAAAACATTTTTTCTCTCAGAAGAAAATCCATGGGAGAAAGTCGGAGAAGGGTTAAGCCGTCAAATTACCGGGTATGATGCCAATATAATGATGGTTAAAGTGAATTTTGACAAGGGTGCCATAGGTTCGCAGCACGCTCATCATCACGCCCAAACATCTTATGTGGTAAAAGGAGTTTTTGACGTGACGATTGATGGAGAAACGACTCGGCTGCGTGCCGGTGATGCTTTTTACGTTAAGCCAAACCTGATGCACGGGGCCATATGCATGGAAGAAGGTGTGCTTATAGATGTATTTAGTCCCCTTAGAGAAGACTTTTTATAGCCCGGTGCTGGAAAAAATATGAGTGTATCAATAATGTAAATGTAAAATACATGAAAGTTAAAGGACTAAGGTGGTGGATTATAGGGCTGATTGCATTGGCTACCATCATAAACTATATCGACAGGTCGGCATTGGCGATTATGTGGCCAAGTATTTCGGAAGATCTGGGCATGACGCATGCGGACTATGCCATATTGCTAAATGTATTTATGATTGCTTATGCAGTTGGACAGTCCATTACGGGTAAGCTATTTGATAAAATTGGTACCAGACTGGGTTTTGTTTGGTGTATTGCCATTTGGAACATCGCATCTGGCTTGCACGCTGTGTCTCGCGGGGTATTGTCCTTCGGGTTGTTCAGAGCGATTTTAGGCGTAAGTGAAGCCGGCAACTGGCCCGGGGCCGCCAAAAGCAATGCGGAATGGTTTCCAATTAAGGAACGAGCCATTGCACAAGGAATTTTTAATGCTGGTGCCTCTATTGGATCTGTTATAGCCCCACCCTTAATTGCGATTTTATGGGTAGCCTTTGGCTGGAAAGTTACTTTTTTGATTATTGGAGCAACGGGCTTGGTTTGGATTATTCCGTGGATGATTTTCAATAAAAATATCCCTTCCAAACACCCATGGATTACTGATGAAGAAAAGGCTTACATCGTTAAGGGGCAGCATGAGAATGAAAATGCAGGTGATGGTGGAAAAAGTTTTTCCCTCAAGGAAATACTTTCTTTTAAAGCTTCATGGGCTGTGTTGATATCCAGATTGTTTCTGGAGCCCATCTGGTGGTTGTTTGTTGGCTGGATGCCCATTTATTTGGCCGATGTTTATGGCTTTGATGTGAAGCAGATTGGTCTGTTTGCCTGGGTGCCCTACGTAGGCGCAGCCATTGGCAGTATTGCAGGGGGATGGTTTTCAGGTCGTTTGATTTCAACTGGCGCAAGCATCAACCGGGCACGCAAAACAGCTATTACCATTGGTGGTGTAATTATGTTTACGGGTCTTGTGGCTACGATTCTATTCGCAGATACACCCTTGAAGTTCGTGACTATTGTCGCTTGTGTACTCTTCGGATTCCAATTTACCATTGGTAATATTCAGACCTTGCCAAGTGATCTTTTCTACGGTAAGTCTGTAGGGTCATTGGCTGGTGTTGGTGGTACGGTTGGTGTGTTTGCCGTAATTATTATGAATTTTCTGGTGCCGATTATTTCGGCAGTCTCCTACGTACCCATATTTGTTATGATAGCTGCCTTTGTACCCTTGGGAGTAGGTGCTGTTTATCTGTTTGCCAGAAAGATTCAAGCTGTTGGATAAGTATTGATCATTTTAATTTATAAATAAAATTTATTATGCGTTTAGAAAGCAAAGTAGCAATAGTCTTTGGAGGAGCCCGAGACATTGGCAAAAGTATTTCAGTGAAATTGGCATCGGAAGGTGCTAAAGTGGTGGTGAACTACTTTGATAATAAGGCAGATGCCGATGAAACGCTTGCGTTGATTAAGAACAATGGGGGTGAAGGAATTATTGTTCAGGGCGACATGACCAAAGCAGCAGATGCAGAGAATGTTGTAAAAGAAGCCGTTAAAGCATTTGGTAGCCAAATCGACATAATGGTAAATGTGGTTGGTGGTTTAGTTGGACGGAAGCTGGTTACCGAGATGGATGAGGCGTTTTTTGATTTCCTGATGCAGGTGAATGTTAAGTCAACTTTCCTTACAACCAAAGCGGTTGTTCCTTTTATGGAAAATGGTGGTGCCATTGTTTACTTCTCTTCACAGGCGGCACGTGATGGTGGTGGACCGGGTGCATCGGGTTATGCTGCTGCAAAAGGTGCAGTAATGACTTACACACGTTCAATGGCTAAGGAGTTAGGGCCCAAAAAAATTCGGGTCAATGCCTTGGCGCCTGGTATGATTGCAACCACCTTTCACGACCGTTTTACCAAAGATGAAGTACGTGAGAAAGTAGCAGCAGGTACGCCTTTGCGACGCGAAGGGCAAGCTTCGGAAGCCGCCGATTTGGTTGCTTATCTAGCCTCTGATGAGGCCTCCTTTTTGACGGGCTTGAATGTGGATATCAATGGTGGGACTTATTTCTCCTGATAATATCCTATTGTTTGAAAATACCGACCAATCAGTAAATGATTGGTTGGTATTTCAACCACCTCCTTTAATTCTATCCTGGTTGTAATTTAACTTTTTGTGTTATGAAAAGAAATTTGAGAAATACGACGCATGTTTTATCGCTTACGGGCATGCTGCTTTTTGCGATAACATTATCAGGATGTGAGTCTGACAAAGGTGGTGAGCATTTATCCTGTACATTAAATGACCAACTGCTTAAAGAGGCAAAAAAAGCTTTGGCAAGTGAGGAGCCTGAATTTATGGCCGTCTTTGAAGGGATGGTTGCTAAGGCGGAGACCTTTTTTGACATGCCTTTATATGCGGTTGTGAATAAAGACAAAACAGCACCCAGTGGAGATAAGCAGGATTATGTGACTTTGTCCCCTTACTGGTGGCCAAATCCTGAAACAGAAAATGGCTTACCTTATGTTCAGAGAGATGGTGAGCGAAATCCTGAAGTTTATGATTATCCTGAAAGAGAAAATTCTAACCGCTTAAGTCAAGCTGTAGAAACTTTAGGTGTTCTTTATTACCTCACCGAAGATGAGAAGTATGCGCGTCGTGCCGCTGAATTTTTGAGGGAATGGTTCATCAACCCGGATACCAGAATGAATCCGAATATGGTTTATGCTCAAATACGTCCGGGTATTGACCGTATCAGAGGTACCGGAATTATTGATGCCAGAAGATATCTTGGATCCTTTAACGGTGCTTCCTTGATTCGGAATTCTGAACATTGGTCCAGTGAGGATGAGCAAAGCCTTAAAGGCTGGGCTTCAGCCTTTGCTTATTGGCTTGAAAACAGTCCGCAAGGAAGAATGGAAAAGGCCTCGACGAATAATCATGGTGTTTGGTACGATGTGATTGTGCTGAATTTTCATTTCTATGCCGGCAATCATGAGCGCGCTTTAGAAGTATTGGAAGAAATGACCACTAATCGACTTTTTGTTCAGCAAGAGTTGGATGGGAGTTTTCCCCGCGAACTGGCAAGA
>DHVH01000230.1 GCA_002412555.1 Marinilabiliaceae bacterium UBA5213
GGTGGACAAGCCGATACTTGGTCCCATCTAGAAAATCGGTTGGAAGTTACAGGCTGGCCCCTTTTGCCAGTTTCCGGTGCTGAGATGGTGCTTCGGGATAACTTTGGGGATGTTATTGCCGCTTTGCATTACCGCCGTGAAATGGGGCAGGAGGGATTTAAACGCGATGGCGGTTGGTCTTTGGAGGTGAGAGATGTCAATAACTTGTCGGGCGACCACGCCAACTGGGATTATTGCACCGACCTGAACGGAGGTACCNNTAGGGAAAATTCCTTGTCCACCAACTTTCCAGATGTTGTTGCACCACGCATCGAAAGTGTTTTTCTGAAGAGTGATTCCTGTCTGGTTCTGCGTTTCACAGAGCCAATGAAGTATGCCTTTTTATCTGAACTGGATGACGCTTGGTTTACGCCCGGTGGATGGTCGGTTCAATCCCGACGGCTGACCGAGCCCTTCCGTTCGAGTCTGGAAGTTTGCTTTACAGACAAGGTTCCTGAAAACATTGGTTTTGAAATGGTTTTTGCGGAGCTGCCTGAAGATTTGGCCGGCAACCCCCTGGTAATTGGCAGTCCGGTTCGCTTTGCGCGACCCCTTGCTGCCCAGCCTTTCGATGTGGTTATCAATGAACTCTTGTTTGACCCGCCAGAGGGCGGTGCTGATTTTGTGGAGTTGTACAACCGGTCTGACAAGCACATCGACTTGTCAGAGTTGTGCTTGTCGCGCAGCAATGAAACCGGCATTCCAGAGACTTTGGTGCCGGTGTCCACTGAAAAGTGTGCCTTGTTTCCGGGTGAGTATGTGGTGCTTACCGGCGATAAGGCTTGGTTAACGGAAACCTACAAGGTGCCGGATGATCGAAAGGTGCTTTGGCTGGCAGGCATGCCCAACTATGTCAATGCGGGGGGCACGGTTATTTTGAGTGACAAAAAAGCTTTGGTCATGGATGCCTTTACTTACAGCCAAGATATGCATTACCAGCTTCTGAGTACCACCAAAGGTGTTTCGCTGGAGCGCATCGATGTGGATGCTGAAACGCAACAGGTTTTTAACTGGCATTCGGCATCGGCCGATGAAGGATACGCCACGCCAGGGCGCAAAAACTCTCAGTCGGTCAGCCCTTCAAATGCCAGTACGGATGATTTTATCTTAATAGAACCGGAAGTCTTTACCCCCAATCAGGATGGCATAGACGATCTTTTACTCATACGTTATTTATTTGAAAAGCCCGGATACAGCTGCTCAGTCACCATATACAACCGTGCCGGTCAGCCAGTCCGCTATCTGGTCAACAATGAACTGGCCGGCACCAGTGGTTTTTATGCATGGGACGGACTCAACGAACAAAATGCCCGCTGTGCAACGGGCATTTATGTGGTATTGCTAAGGTGTTTTCATCCCTCCGGAGAGGTGAAGGAGGTGAAAAAAGTAGCGGTTTTGGGCTTATAGCGTGGCCACCAGCTCCGCAATGATCCGTGTCATTTTTGGTTCCGCTGCTGCGGCAACTTGCTGGACTTCCTCATGTGAAATTTCCACAATTTGTCCGGGAACACCTGAGTCAGTAATGATGGATACCCCAAAGCAGGTCATTCCTCCATGGCGAGCCACGATGACTTCAGGTACGGTGGACATGCCAACAGCATCAGCACCAATGATGCGGAAATATTTGTATTCGGCAGGTGTTTCAAAGGTTGGGCCGGCAACCCCAACATAAACACCTTGTTTCAACTCAATGCCCTCTTTTTGGGCGATGGCATGTGCACGGTTTATTAGCTCACGATTGTAGGGCTGACTCATATCCGGAAAGCGGGGACCCAGTTCATTGATGTTTTTGCCCAATAAGGGGTTGTCGCCAAACATATTGATGTGGTCATCGATGATCATGATGTCTCCCACCTTGAAATCTGGATTTAGTCCGCCACTGGCGTTGGAAACCACCAAATGGGTAATGCCCATTTTCTTCATGACCCGCACCGGAAAGGTAACTTCCTTCATATCATATCCTTCATAATAATGAAAGCGACCCTGCATGGCCATAACGGGCTGACCTTTGATGGTCCCGAAAATGAGTTGTCCCTGGTGCCCTTCTACGGTAGAAACCGGAAAATTAGGAATTTCGCTGTAGGGAATGGTTTTTTCAATGGCTATTTCGTTGACCAGTCCGCCAAGTCCTGTTCCTAAAATGATCCCTATACGCGGATGAGTCGTCTGGGCAGAATTTAAAAAAGCCGCTGTTTCACTTATTTTCTTTAGCATAATCTGTAATTATTTTATCAAAAGTAGGTTGTTCATCAAATAGAAATTTCAAGCCAATGGGTATGTACCAAATGCTTGAAAGGAGTTCCTGGGTCATTCCCGGGCTATTACGAAGCCGAACAGCATCTTTCTCTGTCGTAATTATAAGCGTTCGCACATTGGGGTCGGGATTTTGCATGCTTGTAATTTCCTTTAAATCCTCAGCTGTGTAGCTATGATGGTCCTTAAATGTTTTAGTCCTAAACGGCGTTTTGTACCTTTTTAAGCTTTCGTAAAACGGAGCAGGGTTGCCGATGCCCGATATAGCCAGGAATGAGGTTTTGCCAACAGCCAGTTTCTGGGTCAATTGGCCTTCGGAAGGATTGCTTGTCAAACAAACCGGATCCTTGTAATCAATGGTTGTAAAGAAAACGGGCTGCTTGTTTTTTAACTTAAGTTGCTGTGTGAGTTTCTGAGCTTCGAGCTTTTGAAGCTCTGCCGGACACTTATTGATAATGATAACATGAGCCCGGTTGATACCGCTGGCTACTTCCCGAAGATTACCTGCCGGCAGGCAGGTGTCTTTCCACAGCGGTCGGTGATAATCAATGACCATGATCGAAAGTCCCGGTTTGACATAGCGGTGCTGAAAGGCATCATCCAACAAAATGACTTCAGGGGATGAAGGTAAATTCAATAAGGCCGACATACCGTCCACCCTTTTTTCTGCCACTGCAATGGTCGCTTGCGGGAATTTGAGCCTCATTTGCATGGGTTCATCGCCAATGGTGATATAGTCATCGGAAGTCCCCGAAATGATGACCCCTTTGGTCTTCCGGCCATAGCCGCGCGACAAGGTGGCACAACGCCATGTGGGCAACAGTAACTGCAGGAGGTGCTCGGTGACAGGTGTTTTACCGGTACCTCCCACCGTTAAATTGCCTACGGAAATGACGGGTAAGGAATATTGAACAGCGGGCAGAATTCCGAGATCGAACATCTTGTTTCGCAAAGCCATAACTGCGGCATACAGCCAGGAGAAGGGGAGTAACAAGCGACGTAATCGGAACATGCGATCTGGTTTTATGAGGAATAAAAAGGGAACATCCAGTATCGGGTGTTCCCTTTTTAATTAATTTACAAGCGAATTAGTTCAATCTGATATCGAAAGGCAGCCGTGCCTGCACCGGATGAGCTGTCTGCAAGTCGTTGATGGTCTTCAAGATTTGATATTGTTCACCTAAAAGGAGGTTGCCAATTCTGGCAGACGCATTTTCGGACATGCTTTTCATGATTTGCTCGATGGGGGTTAGCACTTCAGGCAGTTCAACCAGGCGATAGGTTTCCAGATTGGCCATGCCGACTGCAATGGCAATGGCATCGTCAATGCCCCCCAGTTTATCCACCAGATTGATGGCCAGGGCATTGTCGCCACTCCAAACGCGTCCTTCGCCTACTTCGTCAATGGCTTCAACGGTGGTCTGGCGACCATCTGCGCAACGATTCAAAAAGTGGCCGTAGAAGCGCTCGATATACCCCTGCATCAGTTGTTTTTCACCCGAAGTAAATGGCCGGTCGAGTGCCGGAAAATCAGCAAATTGATTGGTTTTGACCCGATCGGTAGTTACCCCAATTTTTTTAAGCAGATTTTCGGTGTTGGGTATCATGCCAAAGACACCAATACTGCCTGTTAGGGTAGATGGATGGGCCACAATGGAGTCGGCCGCACAAGCAATATAATAGCCTCCGGAAGCTGCCAGATCACCCATGGAGACGATAACAGGTTTGACTTCCTTGGTGAGTTTTACTTCGCGCCAGATGATTTCTGAGCCTAAGCCAGAACCTCCGGGTGAGTTGATTCTTAAGACTACAGCTTTTATGGAACTGTCGCGGCGTGCTTCTCTAATGGTGCGCGAAAGGTCCTTGGATTGAATACCTCCCGATGAACCACCATCGATGGCGCCTTCGGCATAAATAATGGCGATCTTGTTCTTTTCAAGACCTTTCTTTTTTCCTGGCAGATAAACTGAACTGTACTTGCCAACGTTAATGGCGTTGAGATCATCCTTTTCTTCAATTCCGGTGAGGCTTTTCAGTTCGTTTATGACTTCATCCTTGTACCTGAAACCGTCAATCAAGCCGGAAGCCAGCAACAATGAGTCTTCCATCAGAACGGGCGCTTGTGAGGCTGTCTGGTTCACGGTTTCGATGTCGAGTCCCCGACTGTCAGCCACTTTAGCCAAAACATGATTCCAAATCGAGTTCAGGTAGACCTCCGACTGGTGACGGGCGGCATCACTGAGTTTCTCTAATATAAATGGCTCAACGGCCGATTTGAATTCACCATGTTTGAAAATTTGCATCTCAATGCCCAGCTTCTCAAGGGTTCCCTTGTAGAAGGTGTAGGAGGCACTTATTCCCTGAAAATCCAACATGCCAGTCGGGTTCAGATATATTTTATCGCCGGCAGATGCCAAATAGTAAGCGCTTTGTGTATAAACAGGGGCGTAGCTATGAACAAACTTACCCGATTCACGAAAATCGATCAGCGCGTTGCGAATTTCTTCGATGGTGGCGTAGCCGGCCATTACCATGCCCGATTCGATGTAAATACCTTTGATGCGATCGTCGTTCTTGGCTTTTTTGATCGAAGCCAAAATTTTATTGAGACCGGCAGGTGCTACCTGGCCCGATAACTCAGACATGATTTGCTCAAAAGGGTCGTCAGAGGTACGCTCAATAATAGGCCCGTTAATATCCAGTAGCAAAATGGAATTGTCCGCCACCTTAACTTCCTTACTCGTTGAGGAAGCCAGAATACTCACAAAAATGACTATGCCCATGAGAAAGAAAAAGGCCGATACCATTGAACCAACAATGACGGCCAAAAAATACTTTAAAAATTTACTCATAACTTGCAGTTTTTAGGAATAAGGAAAGTTCTGTTGTATGTTTGAAAATTCTTCGGGCTAATTTACAAAAAATCAATTGAACAATGTCTGAAGCAGTTAAATTTAAACAATTTAATTCCAAAAAATCTCATTCAAACTTTCCGGCATAGGAAGGTACGACTCAGGATTGTTTAAAAATTGGCGTAACAAAATAGGACAAAGTAATTTTTAGTAGAATATAGAATGCATTTAAACTTAAGCATATTTGACAGTGAATGCTTTAATACTTATGGGAGGAAATGAAGCCGCAACGCCCCGTTTGATGGAGTTGGCTACAGATCAGATCACACGGCTGGCAGGGAAGGTTTCAAGGCAATCGGCGATGTACGAGAGTACCGCATGGGGCTTTGAGGCGGAGCATCATTTCTTGAACCGGGTGCTGGAAATTTCAACCGGCCTAAAGCCGGTTGACCTGTTGCACGTTTTACTGAATATCGAAAAGGATTTGGGACGGACACGTATTGATCCCTCCACTTATGCCTCAAGAGGGATAGATATTGACATTTTGTTTTTAGACAATCTGGTCATCGACACCCAGGAATTGACCGTGCCTCATCCCCGCCTGCACCAGCGGCGGTTTACTTTGATGCCCTTAAATGAACAATGGCCGGAATGGATACATCCGACCATTGGTGTAACGGTTAATGAATTATTGGCGCGCTGTAGCGACAAGGGCTTTGTTAAGCGTGTGGACTAAAGTTTGGCCCCATAGGCCAAATCGCCTGCGTCACCTAAGCCGGGGATGATGTACGACTTGGCATTGAGTTCTTCATCTACACCAGCCAGCCAAAGGGTCACGGGCTCGCCAGCCAGCATGTTTTCGACGTATTCAACACCGGCCTGACTGGCAATTATACTCACCAAGTGAATATGGGCTGGTTTGCCATTGGCTTTTAAGGCATTGAAGGCCAATTCGAGGGAAGAGCCAGTGGCCAGCATTGGGTCGGCCAGGATCACTGTTTTATTGGTGAGGTCAGGCGCTGAAATGTATTCTATGTGGATTTCAAAATGACCATCATCGGTGTATTTGCGATAGGCAGAGACGAAGGCATTCTCACAACGGTCGAAATAATTGAGCAAGCCATTGTGCAGTGGAATGCCTGCCCTTAAAATGGAGGCAATGACTAGTTGCTCCTGTGGAAAAAATTCTTTGGCTGTACCTAAAGGCGTTTTCACGTCCTTTTCTTGATAGGTAAGTGTTTTGCTTATTTCATAAGCAAAAATTTCGCCTATTCTTTCCAGATTCCGACGAAAACGGAGCGGGTCGGTCTGGATGTTCTTATCACGAATTTCAGCAATGAATTGATTAAGGATAGAGGGTGGATGATTGATATACTTAATTTCCATCGGACAGTTTTTTTGACAAAAATAATGGATAATATTAAAATTCAGTTGTTTTTTTTGCCTAAACGCTGTCTAATTTTTTGTAGCTGTGAGAAGAGTGGGTTCTGAAGACCATGGTAAGGCTCTTTGATGGCTCCAAAACTTCGGTAAAAGCTCGCAATGCCTTCCAATTCCGATCCTTCAAAATCCAGAACATGTTCTGAAGCAGCAAAATCTTGAATGACTTGATTCAGAATCAGAAACATTCCCTCCCTGGCATAGCCCTTTGAAGAAGAATGCCCCGCCAGATTGGTGATGCGGTTGTACTTGTGAAGAAAGAAGGCCATGGACAAGGGGTCTTCCGATTCATCTTTCACGGAGAGAATGAAACCGGACTTTTGTTCCAAGGCCTGCCTGATAATTTGTTGGAGCAGCATCAGATGTCTTGGAGGTAGTTGGTAGTTGTTGTTCCGTCGGGTGAAATCAATGAAGGCGTTTGTGGATGTATGGTAGTCAAAGATTTGTTGTTCTTTGAGTGCCTTTTTAAGACTTTGCTTGCGGTCTTTTCTGTAGGCGCCTTTGAGGTTGGCATAGTCCGTAATAAGGGGTAAGATTGAATTGTTTTTGGTGGTTGATTTAAGTGAGTCTGGCCACTCACATTCCGAATGGCTTTGCAGGGTGATGATGGGGTATGGATTGGCACTATAGAATTGGGCTACCCTTTCTTTGTCCACCGGCCCTGAGGAGAAAATACCCAGTTGCTGGGTAAACATGGGCTGCATAATCACCGGCCATTTGAATTTTCTGTTGAGTGTAAGGGGCCACAGCGTGTTGTAGTCGTTGGATACAATCGCTTCCCATTGGGGTGCTACAATGTCGAGATACCAACTTTCGGCATAAATGAGCGGATGGGTTGAGCGGGCAATGCCCGCGTCCCATTTAGCCTTGTCAATCTCATGGTGCCGCAGTCTTATCAGATCATTTTTTTTCATAAGTGGTAAACCTGGTTCATTCAGGTTAGAGCATGCCTTCATCGGCGAAGCTAAAATAACCATTATCTGTAATAATTACATGGTCAAGGACTGGTATATCCATAATAGCGCCTGCATCTTTGAGTTTTTGAGTGATTTTTGTGTCTGCAATACTTGGTTGCTTATTGCCAGACGGGTGATTGTGGCTCAAAATAATGGAGGCGGCTCTGGTTTCGAGCGCCTTTTTCATAATCATCCGGACGTCAATCACCGTGCCGGTCATGCCGCCTTTGCTAACATTGTACCTAAACATTACTTTATTGGCCCTGTTGAGCATCAACACCCAGAACTCCTCGTGGGGTAGGTCACCGACGAGTGGGGTCATGAGGTTGTAAACATCCTGACTGCTTTTTATGGCCGGTATGATAAGAGATTCGTGTAAGCGACGCCTGCGGCCCAGTTCCATTGCTGCCACAATGGTAATGGCTTTGGCTTCGCCCACGCCATGAAAATTGCTTTTTAGGTGGTCAATTTCGGCCTTTCCCAGTTCGTTGAGATTGTTGCGGTAGCCGGCCATTATTTTCCGCGCCAAATCAACGGCGGATTCTTTGGCACTGCCTGATCCGATGAGGATGGCCAGCAGCTCGGCGTCTGACAAAGTGGAGATGCCTTTTTGCAGGAGCTTCTCACGTGGGCGGTCTTCTACCGCCAACTGCTTAATGGATAGTTTTGCGTATTGGGTCATGGTTATGATTTTGACCTGCAATCTACAAAAAGCTCCGGAAAAAGTAAATAAAAAAAGCCACACCGTTGAGGTGAGGCTTCAGTAGTCCCTAGGGGAATCGAACCCCTGTTTCCAGGATGAAAACCTGGCGTCCTAACCCCTAGACGAAGGGACCATAACTCTTAAGGCTTATGCCAGAGTGTTGATATGCTTTGCTAAACTGGCTTTTAAGTTAGAAGCTTTATTTTTGTGAATAAGGTTCTTTTTAGCCAATTTGTCAATCATAGAGACCACTTTTGGGTACAAAGTAGATGCTGCTTCTTTGTCGGTTGTATCACGCAGAGATTTAACAGCGTTACGTGCAGTTTTTGCGTAATATTTATTGGTGACTTTGCGGGCTTCCCCTTGTCTAGCTCTTTTCTTTGCTGATTGATGATTTGCCATCGTTATAAAATATAAAGTTCAAATGTTTTTGTTGGTAGTCCCTAGGGGAATCGAACCCCTGTTTCCAGGATGAAAACCTGGCGTCCTAACCCCTAGACGAAGGGACCATAATTCATTCTCAAAATTGAGAATCGCTTTTCAATTGCGGATGCAAAGATATAGCAAATTTAGTTTCTTCCAAATATATGGTTCAAAAAAAATGTGAAAAATGCTAGAAGGCGTTTATGATCTTTTTTATTATTAGAATATTCTTTTGTTTTGGTTTCGATTTGTAATTTTAGCAGTTCAAGCCATCAAAATAAAAAAATCAGAAATCTATCCAGGTCTTTTGTAAAAAAATTGCAAAAGTTTTGGATCATTAAAAAATAATAGTGTACTTTACGCTGTCGTTCAAACTATTTATATGCTTAACCTATTATGGAATCTTATTTTCTAGAAAACTTGCTCATTGATAAACTTTCGGGTCTTGAGCCGAAAAAGTTTGCTTTAGCCATTAAATCATTGAAGAGTTGTTATTACAGCCATGGCTCATCAGTGGCAGAAATTTGTAAAGCTTTGAAAGTAAGTGCCCCTAATGGGGTCGCATTGTTGTCTGAATTGATTGATCGCAATCTTATTGAAAGAAAAGGGGTTGGTAAGTCTAAAGGAGGTCGTAAGCCCGAACTGTATGGGGTATGTGATGATGCTTTTCGCGTTCTTTCTATTGATATGGATATTTATCAAACCAGGATAAATGTGTTCAATGCAGCCAATGAACCCTGCTCAGAAACGCGGACTTATGAAATTGAGCTAAACAACACTCCAAATACCTTAGAGTTGTTGGTTGATAGTATTGAGAGCTTTATTAGAGATGCTGGTATTGATAGAAAGCTGTTGATTGGCATTGGTGTCAGTATGCCCGGACTAGTAGATGCACGTAAGGGGATCAACCGGACTTATCTACATTTTGAGGGAAAGTCGCTTAAGAATATTTTGGAAGATAGAATGAAGCTTCCAGTTTTTATTGAGAATGATGCCAAGGCAATTGCGCTTTCAGTTTGGCACAATGGCGTGGCAAAAGGGAAAAAAGATGTTCTGGTTTTGTTTTTAGATTGGGGCATCGGTTTAGGAATGATCCTGGACGGAAAGTTGTACAGAGGAGCCTCCGGTTTTGCAGGAGAATTCAGTCACATTCCGATTGTAGAGAACGGAGATCTTTGCATTTGTGGTAAGTTGGGCTGTTTGCAAACCCTTGGCGCAGGCACAGCACTTGTGAAGAAGGCAAAAGAAGGATTAAAGGAAGGAAAACACTCCTTAATGGTAAAAGACGCCTCCGGCAATGTTAGTTTAAATGCCATTGTTGATGCAGCGCTGAGGGGTGATCAGTTTGCCATCAATTTGTTTTCTGAAATAGGAAAGAATCTGGGCAAGGGGATTTCGATTTTGATACAATTATTTAACCCTGAGCAGATTGTGATAGGCGGTAAAATGGCCGAAGTGGGTCAGTACTTAACCATGCCCATACAGCAAGCCATTAACACTTATAGTATGTCACAGATTAGCGACCGGGTGACTATTAACTTGTCAAAATTTGGA
>DHVH01000183.1 GCA_002412555.1 Marinilabiliaceae bacterium UBA5213
CATGGCTGGATGATAAGTTTGACGCTGAGGCCGTGGCCCGTAAGCTGGATATACCGTTTCATTTTGTGGATTTGAGTGACCAGTACCGTTCAAGGGTGGTAGACTATATGTTTTCGGAGTACGAGAAGGGGCGCACGCCCAATCCGGATGTGCTGTGCAACCGCGAAATCAAGTTTGATGTCTTTATGGATGAGGCCATGAAACTGGGTGCTGAATTTGTGGCCACCGGACATTATTGCCGAAAGGAAACCATTGAAGTGGATGGCCAGCCCGTGCACCGGCTTTTGGCCGGCTTGGATCCCAATAAAGACCAAAGCTACTTTTTATGCCAATTGTCGCAAAAGCAACTCGAAAAAGCCTTGTTTCCCATCGGTGATTTGCAAAAGCCGGAAGTTCGCCGCATTGCCGGTGAGTTGAAATTGATCACCGCCCACAAAAAGGATTCACAGGGGATTTGCTTTGTGGGAAAGGTGGATTTACCAGTGTTTTTGCAACAAAAACTGAAAGCCAGTGAGGGTCGTGTTTTTTTAGTTCCTGATGAGAGTGAATTATTTGCCCGTGATTGGCAGTCGGCGCAGGCCCAACCAGCCGACGAGCAATTGGAAGAATTGTCAAAACCCTATCCTTTTCATCCGCGCTATGGTGAAAAAATAGGTGAACATAATGGTGCTCATTTTTATACCATTGGACAACGTAAGGGCCTTAATATAGGAGGGTTTCCGGAAGCCTTGTTTGTCATTGGCATCAACGTGGAGTACAACCAGGTTTATGTGGGCATGGGACAGGAGCATCCCGGACTTTTCCGGTCTGTTTTAAAAATCAACACGGAGGAGATGCATTGGGTGCGTCCTGATTTGGCGCTGAAAGTCGGGGACAGTCGCCGTTATAATCTTCGAATTCGCTACCGTCAGCCCTTGCAGGATGGCATAGCCTTTATGCGTGAGAATGGTCTTTTTCTGGTCTTTGATCAAGCACAGCGAGGGATAACGGCCGGACAGTTTGCTGCTCTCTACGATGGTGAAGAGTTGGTGGGTTCAGGGGTTATTAATTGGTAGGGATTTTAAGTATTACATTTGAGGGCTATGCAAAGAATTGGCTTATTATCGGATACACATGCTTTTTTTGACCCTAAATTCTACGAGCTCTTTGGCGAAGTAGATCAGATTTGGCATGCCGGAGACATTGGCTCGGAATCGGTCCTCGACGCCCTGGAGGCTTTTAAGCCTGTCCGGGCTGTTTATGGAAACATCGACGGTGCCGAATTGCGCCGGCGTATTCCTGCCATTCAACGCTTTGTCTGCGAAGGTGTGGATGTGATGATCACGCACATAGGAGGCTATCCTGGAAAGTATGCCCCTCCAATCAAGTCTCAGTTATACGCCCATCCTCCAAAACTATTTATTTGTGGCCATAGCCATATTCTGAAGGTCATCAATGATGCTTCGTTAAAACTGCTGCATGTCAATCCCGGAGCTGCCGGAAAGTATGGTTTTCATGCGGTGCGGACGGCCATTCGGTTTACCCTTGATCAGGGCGATATAAAAGATATGGAAGTAATTGAGTTGTCTGAAAGGTAATTGCAAACTTTCCCCCAAAAACTACTGAGATGTTCTATTTTTTTAATATTTTAGGGTAATTCTACTCTTGCGCTTTGGAATGCTTCCTGAATCATGACATTGGCATGAACAAGTAGTGAAAATTGGAGTTAAGATGTAAGCATTCTGAAAAAAATAATGGTATATGGGGTATTTGCCTAAATATTTTAATCGTGATATCAGTTGGTTATCTTTCAACTATCGTGTGTTGGAAGAGGCTAAGGATAGGTCATTGCCCTTGTTTGAGCGATTGAAATTTCTGGCAATTTACTCATCTAACCTCGATGAGTTTTTTAAAGTGCGTGTGGCAGAGTACAAGTACAATGTGGATCCCGAAGAATTGGAGGACATCAAAGGCGCTTCTCCGGTCAAAGTCTTGCAGGAAATCAACCGTATTGTAGATGAGCAGTTGCAGGAATTCAGCAACATATTTCATGGTGAAATATTGGCGGGTTTATATCATGAGGGCTTGATGTTGTATCAGGGGGATTTGCCCAACGATCCTCAGCACCAGCAATTCATTCGGGACTATTTTTACAGGGAGGTAATTCCTTATTTGCAACCTGTTTTGTTGACAAGGGGGACACGTTCCTTTTTGAGGGATAACCGCTTGTATTTAGCCATTCGGTTGTATAGAAAGAAAAGCACCAACGATGAAGGTAAGTTGAAGAAACGACGGGCGCGCTATGCAATTGTGAAGCTGCCTACCAACGATTTACCCAGATTTATTCGACTTCCGGATAAAAATGATCGCTTTTATTTCGTCTTTTTAGATGACTTAGTACGTTTTAATTTACAGGAATTGTTTCCCGGTTACGACATTGACTCGAGTTACTGTGTGAAATTATTGCGCGATGCTGATTTAGGCATTCAGGATGAATTTAGTGGTAATCTGGTAGAGAAAATCAGACGTAATATTGGGTTGCGCAAAGTGGGAGAGCCTACTCTATTTACCTATGATCGGGACATGCCGGCCGACTTTTTGGGTTTTTTGAAAGAGACTTTCGGATTTCTTAAGCAAGACCTGATGGCCGGTGAGCGATATCTCAATTTTCAGGATTTCTTTAGTTTTCCCAATCCGTTTTCACCCAATCATCAGTTGAATCATCCCTCGTCTATACATCCGCATGAACTGGAACAATATGGCTCCATGTTTGCTGCCATTAAGGTTAAAGACCGGATGCTGCATTATCCTTACCAGTCGTTTGATTATGTTTTGCGGTTTTTGAATGAAGCGGCCCAGGATCCCAAAGTGGTTGAAATAAAAATTACCCAATACAGGGTAGCTAGTAATTCTGCAGTGGTTAATGCCCTTATTAGTGCAGCCCGCAATGGCAAGAAAGTTACTGTTTTTGTAGAGGTTAAAGCGCGTTTTGACGAGGAGAATAATCTTCAACTAGCACGATTGATGGAAGATGCCGGAATAAGAATAATTTATAGTCTGCCCGGCTTAAAAGTGCATGCTAAAATGGCCTTGGTCTTACGCAGAAGCGGAGATGTTCGAAAACGATCTTACGCTTATTTAAGTACCGGTAATTTTAATGAAAAGACGGCACGACAATATGCCGATCACGGCTTTTTCACTTGTAAAGATGATTATGTTTTTGATTTGGAGGAGTTGTTTGAGTATTTTGAGAATCAGGACGCTACGCCGATATTTAGAAAGTTGTTGGTAACACAGTTTAATTTTAAGCATGAACTTGTTAGACGCATTGATCGTGAAATTGAATGGGTTTCTAAGGGGAAAGAAGGATACATTCTGTTGAAAATGAACAGTATTCAAAACAAACCTTTGATTAATAAACTGTATGAAGCGAGTCAGGCCGGCGTAAAAATAGATTTAATTATCAGGGGTATTTGTTGTGTAGTGCCCAATCAACCTTTTAGTCGCAACATTAGAATTGTCAGGTTGGTTGATAGTTATTTGGAACATGCCAGACTGTGGATTTTTGGAAACAATGGAAAAAAGGAGGTCTTTTTGACCTCAGCCGACTGGATGAACAGAAATGTTATACGTCGCATTGAAACAACCTTCCCTATTGAGGATGAAGGTCTTGTTGAAGAAATATTTGATATTATTAATTTACAGCTACGGGACAATGTGAAAGCGAGATTGATTAATGAGCGCTTAGGGCACGACCGTATTGACACTGGCAGCCCTGACCAAATCAGGGCACAATGGGATACTTTTAAGATGTTGGCTGCTAAGGAGCCGGGTTATGATGAGCAGCGTTTTATGTGATTAAACATGAGGTTTAAGTGAAAAATAATCAATTATGAAGAGACTAATTTTAGTTCGTCATGCCAAGACTGAACCTTTAACAGACGCTGCCTCTGATTTTGAAAGAAAACTCAAGCGGCGCGGAATAAATGATGCCGCCTTGGTGGCCAGAGATTTAAAAAGTCGCGCTTATGTGCCGGAGGTATTAATTTCCAGTCCAGCCAAAAGAGCTATCCAAACAGCCCATGTTTTTGCAGAGGCCTATGGTATTCCACTGGATGATATTAAGCAGGCCATGTTTGTGTATGATGGGGATACTACGGCACGCATGTTGGATGCGATTGCCGGATTAGCCGGCAATGCAGATACGGTAATGGTTGTGGGTCATAATCCAGATATGGCCACCTTAAGTATGTTACTGTCGCGGGAGGACTTTTATCATTTTCCTACCGGAGCTTGTACGGTCATTACTTTTTCTATTACCGACTGGCAAGACATGAATGTGGGCCAGGGTCGATCAGAATACTTCGTTTATCCAAAATCCTTAAAGAATAGTAAAGATTGATTCAGTATTTTGATTTTCAGATGTTACTATTTCACATGGCACGTTGAAGGTGAAATTGGCCCCTTTGCCCAGTTCTGATTCCACACTTATCTGGCCTCCCATTAAGTGCACCAGACTTTTGGTTATAGCAAGGCCTAAGCCGGTTCCACCCATATTGTTATTGGGGCCCGGATCTACCTGCCTGAATCGTTCAAAAATCACATGGTGATTTTTGATATCAATACCTTTTCCTGTGTCTTTGACTGAAAATACAATGTTGTTGGTTCCTTTAAGGCTGTAACCCAGCTCAATGAAGCCGCAATTGGTGAACTTAATGGCATTACTTACCAAATTGTTAATGATTTGTTCTACCCGGTACTGGTCAGCCGTTACCATAAGTCTCTGACCTTTATCTTCCTTATCGAGCATAAATTTGACCTCTTTTCTTTTATTGGATATAATGGTATTGGCCATATGTTCTATCTTGTCGAAAAGGCTATGGAGATCGAAAGTGTGCGTGTTGAGAGCAAACTGCCCGGATTCTATTTTAGATATGTCAATGATGTCGTTGATAAGGTTGAGCAGACTTTCACCACTCGCCCTGATCAGGTGCAAATATTTTTCGTACTCGGCTTCTGAGAAGCCGGAGCCATTAAGGAGAATGTCTGAAAAACCCAGTATGGCATTCATGGGTGTCCTGATTTCGTGCGACATGTTAGCCAAGAAGGACGATTTTAGGCGGTCGCTTTCTTCTGCCTTTTCTTTTGCCATACGAAGCTGCTCTTCAAACGCTCTCTGAAAATCGATGTCCATTAGTATGCCAACCATCCTGGCAGGTCTGTTTTCCATTATTTCTGTGATTTTTCCATGCATGGAAAACCACTTGTAGGTATCATCAACTGTTCGTATGCGCACTTCGCCGCTAAATGATGCGTTGATGCCAGAGGCATGCATCGAAAACGATTCCACCAATTGGTCGATGTCTTGCGGATGAAAATAAGCATTCCAATTTTTCAAGGTGAAATGAAGTTGATCAGGTGTTTCGTAGCCCAAAAGGTGTGAAACCCATTTGTTGAGATAAACATCTTTATTTCTAAAGTCTATGTCCCATAGCCCTACATGGGCGCCATCGAGCGCCAGTTCTAGTCGGCTTTCACTTTTCTTGAGTTGTTTTTCTACCTGTCTTTTTTGTGTGATAATTTGCAGGAGAACCAAGATGATGAGCACCAGGAAAGCCAATATAATTCCAACGATAATTATTTCATCTTTGTATCGGCCTATGTAAGAGAGTGGTTTGTTAATTATGATAACATCTGCAGGCAACAAAGAACTGTCTAAATTATGTCTGGTAAATGGCTGGTAATCGATGATGGTTGATTCTGGTGTGAGGGTCAAAAAAGGCACGAACTTAGCAGTATCTTTAAGTCTTGTTTCCATTATTTTTGCGGCCTGAATCCCCTGGTCTTTCCCTGTGATGATTACCCCACCCGTAATAAAGTCTCCAAATAGAAAATCCCAGTTGCCGTAAATAGGGACATCCAGACAACCTTTGATAAAATCAGCCTCTCTTATCATATCGCGCGTGGCTCCATTCCTTGGGATGTAAAGACTTAGTAGCAGAATGGCTTTTTCATTTGGATCTATTTGGCAGAGGTCAACCCCTAATTGCTCAGCTGAAGTGGCGTGTATTATTCTATATTCAAAGGGCCAGGTTTTAGATTCGATGGCCTTTTTAAACTGGTCTATAAAAAGAAGTCCGCTTAAGGTGGAGTCGGATATTACAATTAGCTCTTCTAATTGTGGATGTATGGTAGTGATAAGTTCTAAAGTGGCTTCAATATTAATGTCTTCTGCAACTCCTTTGTATTTAACGGTGTCTATCTCAAAATCTCTGATGTTATTGACACCACAAAAAGTGACAGGTACATCTCCCCATATTTCAACACCATGGTTAAGAAGAAATTCGAAAGCAAAGTTATCGCTGCAAATAATACCCTCTACATCAATGGTATGGTATTTTTCTTTCAAATAAGCGGTTAAGGCTGCAACATGTCTTGGGTTGTTAAAGCGTTTTGTATCCAGATACTCAATGGAAATTCGAAAGCCCTCCTCTTCTGATAATTCATTCACGATGGCTTCGGTCAGGTCTTTGGTCCATTTAAAAGTCGGGTGGTATGAATTGATGAGGATGATGTCGGTAAGATTTGCACTTTCGTTGCCCTCTGCTTTGGCGAAGTCAGATGAAAAAATGCTTAACAGGGCAATGATAAATGGGGTAAAGTGCTTCATACTAGTTTGGTTTGGGCTTGTAAATTAAGGATTTTTTCTGAGAAACGGGATGGGAGGCTTAAAAATGTGTTAACTTTGGGAGGGGAGGGGTGGATGAGGTTAATAGGTTAATAGGTCAAGAGGTCAAGAGGTCAATAGGTCAATAGGTCAATAGGTCAATAGATTTGAGGTGAAGCGAAGCGGATTCCCGTAAGGCGGAGCGGGAACGGTACCCGCGAAACGGGATAAGATAGGGTTGAAAGGGTGGATTGGGTTGATTGGGGTAGGATGGTATAGGGTTTAGGGTTTGGGGTTTGAGGATTAGGGGTTTTAATTAAAGGGGGAGATATTATGTCTATGATTTATGAACCGCAGGAGTATAAGATTAAGGATGAGCCCTTGCAGCCGTTTATTGATGCGGATGAGTTGTGGGACATTCTAAAGACCAATGCACATCCCTCTAAAGAAAGGGTGCGGGAGGTCATTGCCCGTTCGCTGGATAAGCACCGACTAAGTCTGGCCGAGACAGCCGTTTTGATCAATGCGGACGATCCGGAATTGATTGAGGAGATTAAGCAGGGCGCACGCATTTTGAAGGAGAGGGTTTACGGACAGCGCATCGTGCTTTTTGCACCACTATACATTGGTAATCTTTGTACCAATAATTGTTCCTATTGTGGATTTAGAACTGACAACAAAAAGCAGACGCGCATTACCCTCGATCATGATCAGATTGTTGAGCAGGTCACTGCTCTGGAGGAAGTTGGACACAAAAGGCTTATTCTGACTTTTGGGGAGCACCCGCGCTATTCGCCTGAATTTATTGCCGACACCGTCCGTACAGTCTACAGCGTTAAGAAGAACCATGGCGAAATCCGCCGTGTTAATATCAATGCAGCGCCTTTAGATATTGAGGGTTTTAAGATAGTTAAAGCCTCGGGCATAGGTACCTATCAGGTTTTTCAGGAGACTTACCATCCCGCTTCCTATCTGGATGTACACTTGTCGGGCCAAAAGCGTGATTATAATTGGCGCCTGACTGCCCTGGACCGGGCGCAGGAAGCGGGTATTGATGATGTGGGGATAGGGGCTTTAATGGGGCTCTACGACTGGCGTTTTGAGGTAATGGGTTTGTTGCGTCACGTCAATCATTTTGAAGCAGTCTATAACGTGGGCCCACATACGATTTCATTTCCCCGTATAAAGACAGCCTCGGGTTATGCCTTTAATAAGCAGTACGAGGTGAGTGATGGTGATTTTACGCGACTGGTGGCTATTTTGCGATTGGCAGTACCTTATACCGGTATGATTTTGACGGCCCGGGAACCTGCTCATGTGCGCGATGAGGTCTTGCAATTTGGAGTATCTCAAATTGATGGGGGCACAAATATTGAACTGGGTGGTTATAGTAAAAAAAGTGCTACTCAAAATCTGGACTCTGAGCAGTTTCAGATTAATGATAACCGATCGCTCGAAGAGGTTATTGGTGAATTGATTAAAAAGGATTACATTCCTTCCTTTTGTACGGCTTGTTACCGGTTGAACAGAACTGGCGAGCATTTTATGGAATTTTCGGTCCCCGGATTTATCAAGCGCTTTTGTCAACCCAACGCCATGTTGACGCTGGCTGAGTACCTTGAAGACTATGCACCGCCGGAGAGCAAAATCAAAGGTTATCAATTGATCGAAAAAAACATAGAAAATTATTCCGACGAATCATTTAAAAATAAGCTACTTGAGCGTTTGGAAAGGGTTAAGGCCGGAGAACGGGATCTTTATCTTTAGGCTTTTGGCATATTTCTTGAAAATGAGGCTAAAAAAACTTTAGCCCCATGAAGAAATTCACCCTATGTTCTATCATCGCTCTTTTAGCCTTCCAATCGGTCCTTAGCCAAACCCGTCGGGTGCGTGAAAAGGTGGAGGAGGACAGGCAGTCTACCAGCAATTACTCCTCTTATTCGTCCAGTTCATCTGGTTCATCCTCCTCTGGACCCGATTGGGAGCCTGATTTTGATGGTGCCAGTCTGGGCGATATCGTTGCCGGAGCGATATTTTATGTGACCGGTTACGCTGTTTATAAAGGTTTTTGGTACAGTCAGTATGCCGTGATGGAGAAAAGAGAAAAGCGTCCAGAACTAGTTTCATTGCAAGGTATGCTGGCAAGTGGCTTCGATTACCAGCGCAATACTTTTATGGCAAGTCCCGCCATTCGGGGCAATTACGGAATATTCGCCAGTGATTTGCGCTATGTCAATATGCGTGACGTGACCGGAAAGTTGCACTCCATAGATTGGCAGGTATTGATGTTGCGTCTGCCTATCCGTAATTTTAAGTTAGAATACGGTCTAGGTTTTAGTTATTTTATCTCACCGACAAAAGTATATTTTGAGCAATCGTTGGGGTTCGACTGGAGCTTTCTGAACAATATGGCTGGCCTGCAAGGTCATTACCGGGTGAGTCAGAATACCAACGTCGGCAGGTACCGCAGTGAATATGCCATCGATTTGGATGCAGAGGTTGCCCGAAGAGGAAACCTTCGGTTTTGTCCCTTTGTGGGCTACGCGCATTACCAATACTACGATGACATCCATTTTGATTTCATCCGACTGGGGATGAAAGTCAAAATGTTCTGATTAGAGCAGTTCGGCTGCTTCTTCGTCCAGCATCCACAAGGCTTTTTGATCGACCAGTGAGGCAGGGTAAGTTTGGTAGTTGCCCGACTGGTGGACGATTTCCATAACTTTCTCTGCTTTGTTGCTTCCGGTTACCAAAAAGAGTATCTGCTCTGAATTGTTGATGACCTTGCCGGTCAGCGTCACCCTTTTTTGGCCTGAATCCGGATGGGTGGCTACTTCGCACAGTAGTGGCGAGGTCCAGAGGTGGATTTCGTGAGGGAAAATGGAAGCGGTATGCCCATCGTCGCCCATACCCAATATCATCAGGTCGAAGGCAGGCAGATGGTTTCTTTGCGGAAGCACTTCGTCGATGATTTTTTCGTAATCCAACGCTGCCACATCAGGTGATAATTCACCTTTGACGCGAAAAATATGCTCATCTGAAATGGGGAGCTGACTGAAGAGGTGGTCACGGGTCATTTTGTAATTGCTGTCGGCATGGTCGGGTGCCACACAGCGCTCATCGCCCCAGAAAAACCAAAGCTTGTTCCAGGCTATTTTATCCTGGTATTCAGATGCCAGAAAATCAAAAATGACTTTAGGTGTACTTCCTCCCGAAAGGGCAATGAATATTTCTTCTTTTTCCTGACTGAGGTTCAGCAACATTTCTCCAAATTCTGCGGCCAGTGCCGCTTTGTCCTTGTATGTTTTGATGTTCATTTTTATAAGTTTTTTGTCACCTAATTTATGCTAATTAAACGCTAATTGGAGATCGGCGGAGTCAATTTGAATTTATTTTTTTGGTCCACAGATTGCACAGATTCACACAGATTTATTCCTTGTTGGCGCGTTTTTCTTTGCGCTCCCGATTAATCGGGATTTCGTAAACTCAAAAAGCGGCACAGCCGATTAGTAAACCGTGTCCTTTGTTTATTTTTTTCTTAACGATTCTAGCAGTATGATACTGCCGAATAAGATTCGACGAAGTTGCAAACTTCGCCGAGCATCAAGTTACTTCTCTCGACATAGATTCACCCCCAGCTTGGCATAGTTTTTAACTACGTTACGCTCAAAACTCAAAACTCAAAACCATCAACCCATATTCACCCTATCAACACTTTTGACCTTCCCACTCTATCTAACCTTCCTACCCTTCCCCTCCCTCTTACAACTCACAATACTCCCCGTCACCCGACAAATTCTTGCAAGGATAGCGCCAGGTTTCAGCACCTTCGATCAGCAGGTCCGATTCTTCGGGGCCCCATGTGCCAGCCGGATAACCATGCACCTTAATGCATGGTTTTTCTTTCCAGGCTTTGAGAATGGGATCGACAAAGCGCCAGGCGGCCTCAACAGCATCACCTCTGGAATAGAGCGTGGCATCGCCCAGCATGCAATCGAGCAGCAGTCGCTCATAGGCACTGGGCAAATAGGTGTCGTTCAGTTCCGAGTAGTGGAAGTCCATATTCACATCTTGCACGTTGAATCCTGCACCGGGTACCTTCATGCCAAATTTCATCAGAATCCCTTCATCGGGCTGAATTCGGATAACCAACTGATTTTGCTGGCGCATAATGGCTTTATCCCCAGTAAAAAGGTGATGTGGCGTGGCGTTGAAATGTATCACAACTTCAGTCACTCTTGTGGGCAAGTGTTTTCCCGTTCGGATGTAGAAGGGTACTCCGGCCCAGCGCCAGTTGTCGATAAAGAACTTCATGGCCAGGAAAGTCTCTGTGCGTGATTTGGGGTTCACGCCCTCTTCTTCGCGGTAGGCCTTTCTCCTCTTGCCTTTAATCTCAGATGAGGTGTATTGCCCCCGCAGCACAAATTTCTCTACCTCGTCCTCTTTGATGGGGCGCAGTGATTGAAGCACTTTCACAATTTCATTGCGCATACTGTCGGCATTGATCAGAGCAGGCGGCTCCATGGCCACCAGCGAGGCCACCAGTAGCAGGTGGTTTTGTACCATGTCGCGCAAGGCTCCAGAGCCTTCGTAGTAGCCACCTCGACTGCCCACGCCAATATCTTCAGAAGAAGTGATTTCTACATGATGCACAAAATTGCGGTTCCATAAAGGCTCAAATATGCCGTTGGAAAATCTGGTAACCAGCAAGTTTTGAACAGTTTCTTTGCCCAGATAATGGTCAATGCGGTAAATCTGTTCTTCTTTGAAGCCGTGCAGCAGACTTTTGTTTAAATCCTGCGCACTTTTTAAGTCGTAGCCAAAAGGTTTTTCAACAATGAGGCGCTTAAAGCCATCTTCGTCGTTGTTGAGTCCGTATTTGGCCAAATGGGCAGGGACTACGGGGTACATACTGGGAGGCGTGGCCAGATAAAAAATATAGTTGTTATCTGTTTTTAGTTGTTGGTTGAGTCTTTCAAGTTCTACTTTGAAGGGTAGGTATTCATTTTCTTCCTTCGTATTAAAAGCATAGTAGTACAATTTATCCAGAAATAGGCCCAGTTGGCCTTTGCTTTTGGCTTTGGTCATGGCAAATTTTTCGATGCCCTCACTCATTTTTTCACGAAAAGCCATATGGCTCATTTCGGTACGTCCCAATCCAAGAATGCCAAATTCATCGGGCAGAAGGTTCTGGGTGAATAAATCGAACACCGATGGAACCAGTTTACGGTAGGTTAAGTCGCCCGAGGCGCCAAATATAACTAATAGGTGTTTTTCCGGTTTTCTCATTTTATAGTTGTTTGGTCATCTAATTTTCGCAAATCAAAACGAATATTTTAGTCCGCTGCATTCTTGACAAGCCAATCGGCATATCAGGTAATAAGCGAATTGTTACCGATATAATGGAACTTCGTCTGCCGTTTGAATTCCCCCAAGGAGGAATCACGTTGGCGCAGATTTACTTCTTATTTCTTAAAAAAGTGGGGTGAATCGCCCCAGGCTTTAAGTCCTGATTCCCGACCCGTGAGGGCTATGCGCATGTTGAGGCACGACAGGCAATCGTCGGCCGACTCATCCGTACAGGGCTTATTGTCGTACAGCAAATAATCTTTGCGATTGGTTGCCGGTGTAATGTTGGGCATAATAATATTGGCCCCGGTTTTTAGCGCTTTCTCTCTCCCCATTGGGTCAATGGCCTGCAAGGCCGTTGAGGCGGCAATATTGATATCCGGCATCAACAGTCTCAAAGCTGCAATCATGTTCAAGGCTGTGGTAAAGCGTTGCTTGAGCGGCCATAGTTCGTCTCCCTGTTTAGCCAGGGGTGTCTGCTCATGAACAATATAGGGACCCATTCCCACCATATCCACATCCAACTCTTTTAAAAATAATAAATCATCGGCCAGGTGTTCCAACGTTTGTCCCGGTAATCCAATCATTATGCCCGACCCCGCTTGATAACCAGAATCTTTGAGATTTTTCAGTGCTTCTATTCTGACTTCAAAATCATGCGTTTCATTACGGGGATGCAGCTGCTCGTAAAGCGCTCTGTTGCTGGTTTCAATCCGCAACAGGTAACGGTGTGCGCCACTGTTAAACCAGCGTTGGTAGGTGGCCCGACTTTGTTCGCCCAGTGAAAGGGTAATGCCCAGCTCCCCGTTGGTAGCCTTTTTGATGCGCTGAAGCAAAGCATCAATTCTATCAACAAACAAGGTGTCGTTTCGTTCACCAGCCTGCAGCACTATGGACCCTAAATTATTTTCGTGGGCGTAAAGGGCTGTCTTCAGGATGGTTTCATCGTCGAGATCGTAGCGTTTGGTGTGTTGATTGCTTTTACGGATGCCACAATAATAGCAGTCCTTTCTGCATTTGTTGGAGAACTCGATGAGGCCGCGTAGGTAGACTTCGTTGCCGCAGTGCTTCACAGCCAATTCATTGGCGCGTTGGTGCAGCAATGTTTGATTGGCGCCTGTGGCGCCAATCATGGCTGTCAGTTGCTCTTTGGTAAAGTTGGCACCTTGTTGTAACTGTTCGCTGAATGCAATCACCCGTTTATCTTTTGTGTAAAAATAGCAAAATTAAAGAAACCTGCCGAGGGTTGATTTTTCTCATCCCGATTTATTATATAAATATGGTAACTTTGATTAAGCGGTGGTTTGAGCAGGAGTTGTCCTGATGCATGTATGTGTTTGAAATCTAGTCAAAAGCAAGATTCTCGCTCAATGTATAAAGGACATCGTTATTAGAATTAATAATGAACCATAAAAATAAATGATACATAACAGTTTACTTTCCCCCAAAAGCATTGTGGTAGTCGGTGGTTCGGAGAACACGGCCAAACCTGGAGGGAAGATTGTGAAAAACCTGTTGGATGGTGACTATCAGGGGCAGCTGATGGTGTTGAATCCCGGTCGCAATGAGGTTCAGGGCCTCCCTTCCTATGCAAATGTATGCGATATTCCAGGTGAGGTTGATCTGGCCATTTTGGCGATTGCCGCCCCTTTGTGTCCGGGAGTGGTGAAGGAGTTGGGGCAGACCAAGGGGACTACCGCCTTTATTGTGATATCGGCTGGATTTAGTGAGGAAGGAGAGGCCGGTGCGCTTTTAGAGAAGCAACTGGTTAGTGCGGTGGAAGGGGTCAATGGTGTGTTGATTGGCCCCAATTGCATTGGTATGATAACGCCGGCTTACAATGGTGTTTTTACGGCGCCGGTCCCCAAGCTGAACCCCTCAGGCTGTGATTTTGTATCGGGCTCGGGTGCCACTGCGGTCTTTATTCTGGAGTCGGCTCTGCCCAAAGGTCTATCTTTTTCATCTTTAATTACGGTCGGAAATAGTGCTCAAATTGGCATAGAAGATGTTTTGGAACATTGGGACAAAACCTTTGATGAGACCAGTTCCCGCATCAAGTTGATATATGTTGAAAATATAAAAGACCCGGATAAACTACTGAAACACGCCTCATCGCTCATTCGCAAAGGTTGTAAAATAGCTGCCATCAAATCGGGCGTTACCGAGGCCGGTAAGCGAGCCACCTCGTCGCACACCGGCGCCATGGCCAGTGCCGATTCTGCGGTTGAGGCGCTATTTAGAAAGGCCGGCATAGTGCGCTGTTTTGGTAGGGAAGAATTGATTACGGTGGCTTCTGTCTTTATGTACAAAGCCTTAACGGGAAAGAATCTGGCCATTATTACTCAGGCAGGCGGACCTGGTGTGATGCTGACCGATGCCCTTTCTGATGGTGGTTTGCATATTCCTGCCATTGAAGGGGAGGCACACGATGCTATTTTGGCTATGTTAAATCCAGGCTCATCCGCCTCAAATCCCATTGATATACTGGCCACTGGAACGGCGGAGCAATTACGTCAGGTGATGGCGTATTGCGACCAGAAGATGGATGACATCCATGGCATGATTGTTATTTTTGGGAGTACCGGACTGACCAAGGTGTATGACGCTTTTGAAGTGATTCATGAGCAGATGCTGCAGTGTCAAAAGCCTGTCTTCCCCATATTGCCATCGACCAGCAGTGCCCATCAGGAGGTGGCTTTTTTCTTGGCGAAGGGGCATATTAATTTTCCCGATGAGGTAGTGTTGGGAAGAGCCCTCACCAAGGTGAATATAACCCCACCACCTGAAGAAGATACCGTTTTTTTACATGGCGTGGATACCGATAGGGTCCGACAAATTATTGATGGTTGCCAGTCCGGCTTTCAGGAGCCGGAGGTAGTGAACGAGTTGCTTTTGGCAGCAGGTATTCCCATTGTGGAAGAGGGGGTAGCCTCTAACAGGAAGACTTTGTTGCGACTGGCCCATTCCCTTGGATATCCGGTAGCAATGAAAGTTATTGGTCCGGTGCACAAGTCAGATGTTGGGGGCGTCACGCTTAATATAAAATCAGATGCCCACCTGATGGCAGAGTATCGGCGCATGCGCAAGATAAAAGAGGTGAGTGCCGTTTTGCTGCAAAAAATGCAGAAGGGAACTGAGTTGTTTATTGGGGCTAAGTATGAGCCTAAATTTGGGCACGTTATTTTGTGTGGACTGGGTGGGATTTTTGTGGAATCGTTGGGGGATCATGCGCACGGACTGGCGCCTTTGACTTTTAATGAAGCCCACTCAATGATTCGCAGTCTTAGAAGCTACCCGGTAATACAGGGAACCCGTGGACAGGAAGGTGTGGATGAGGATTTGTTTGCAGAAATAATTGTGCGTCTTTCCTCGCTTTTACGCTATGCAACAGAAATAAAGGAGTTGGATCTGAATCCGCTCATAGGTAATAAAAAGGGGATATGTGTAGTGGATGGTCGAATTTTGATTCAGAAGTAAGAGCTTTCCCGGCTTGAGGGCAATAAAAGAGGATTACGTGCTTTGGGTTACCCATCAAAATAGAATATTGACTTATTACAATAGCCAGCTCATGGAAGGATTGTTCGAAAAATAAAGACTGACTATTGTCAGTTTGGATAATGGTGTTTTGCAAAATGTTACTATTTTTAACGTTTCAAATAGTGCCATTATACAGCCTTTCAATTTTTTGATTTAAACATTTATCCCATGAAAACCCTCCGCCTTTTACTTGTTTTTGTCTTATTGAGCTTGACTCAGATGAGCATGGCCCAGCGAAATTTTGATACTGCAAATTTAACCTACTGCCAACGCACCGGGAAAGCCATTTATATGTTTGATGCCAACTTTATCAAGCTGGGATTGGTAAGGCCGCATTCTGAAATTGGCAGGGGGAATGATTACCCGGCTGCAGGATTTAACAATGAAGGCATCATGGCTCAATTTGGCTTTATGCGCTACATCGATCTGGATATAAATCGAAGTCGCTTTGGTTTAGGTTATTATGTGCCCCTTTACGCTTCGTATAATCCATGGGAAAATGCCGACTTGAACGATTTGGAGGAACTGGAGCGCAGTCCCTATTTATTTATTGGAGCAGGTGTAGGCCCATTGTTTACCATCCGTCTGGTCGATCGGTTTTTGCTGGATATGTATGCTACCGCTCAACCAACCGTTTCCTTTTATGGTGGATATAAATATAAGCCTCAAGAATCCGACCTTACTTACAATGAATACTCCTTTATTTCCTTTAATGTGGGGAGTGTTATCGGCGCTAGTCTGCGTTACCGCTTTCTAATTGTTGGCTGTGAATGGTTACCCCTGAATTCTAAATATACTGTGTATATGTACGAAGATGGGGAGGCCATTGAGCAATCGCCTGAAAAGCGGAAAATGGATGTCGGAAGAGTCAGTGCTTCTGTGGGCGTCTATTTCTAAAACTGTTTTATAACATAAGCATTAATCTTCAGTTCATTGTTAATGTTTGTAAATTTCGGCTTTCTAACCTGAAAATTTAAGTATATGATAATTAAGCAGTTGTCTGTTTTTCTTGAGAATAAGTCGGGACGCCTTCACGAAGTCTTTACTGTTCTGGGCGCTTCCAATATCAATGTTTCTGCCTGCAGTGTGGCTGACACTTCTGAATTTGGTATTCTTCGAATGATTGTTTCTGAGCCCGATAAGGCACGCGAAATCCTAAAAGAAAAGTTGTTTTCGGTAAATGTGAGTGAGATTATTTCATTCGCCACCCCCAACGAGCCCGGTGCCTTATCCAAAACACTTCAAATATTGTCTGATGCCCAAATCAGTATTGAATATTTATATGGTTATTCAATAGGTGACAAGTCCTTTATTGCTTTGAGGTGCGACAATGCTGAAAAGGCGGTGATGGAGTTTCAGCGACATCAAATGGAGCTCATCTCGGCCAGCGAACTCTATAAATTTTAATTCAATTTCTAACCTAGTTTTCCAACATAATCTATAATGATAAAAAATATTTGGAACCCGCACTTTGAAACCATGCCGCGGGAAGAGATGCGAACGGTGCAAAGTGAGCGTTTACGCGATGTGGTTGAGCGTGTTTATTACAATGTCCCCTATTACCGTGAAAGGATGCAATCACTGGGTATGGGGCCTGAAAATATTGGTTCTATTGATGACTTAAGCAAGTTGCCTTTTACTACAAAGCAGGACTTGCGTGATAACTATCCCTTTGGCTTATTTGCGGTGCCCATGAGTGAAATCATTCGGGTGCATGCTTCTTCTGGGACTACCGGTAAACCTACTGTAGTTGGTTACACCCGACACGATATTGGCCTTTGGTCGGAGGTGATGGCGCGCACACTTACTTCGGCTGGTGCCGGTAAAAGTGATTTTATTCAAATTGCCTATGGATATGGACTGTTTACAGGTGGTTTGGGCGTGCATTATGGCGGTGAAAAAATTGGTGCTTCGGTCATTCCCATATCAGGTGGCAATACCAAACGGCAGTTGCAGTTGATGAAAGATTTTGGCAGTACTGTTTTGGCATGTACGCCATCCTATGCCTCATACTTGGCTGAGGCCATTGAAGAGAGTGGTTTCAACAGGGATGAGTTTAAGTTGCGTGTTGGTGTTTTTGGCGCCGAACCGTGGACCGAAAATATGCGACGTGAAATCGAAAAGCGACTAAAAATTAAAGCCATTGATATTTATGGTCTGAGTGAAATTATTGGTCCGGGCGTCTCTTTTGAATGTGAGCACCAGTGTGGCTTGCACATCAATGAAGACCATTTTATTCCGGAAATTATTCACCCTGACACTCTGGAGGTATTGCCCGAGGGGGAACTGGGAGAGCTGGTGTTTACCACGGTGACCAAAGAGGGATTGCCCATTATTCGCTACCGGACCAGAGATTTAACCCGCTTGAATTTTGAGACTTGCGCCTGCGGTCGCACGCTGGTGCGTATGAACAAGTGCACGGGTCGCAGTGATGACATGCTTATTATTCGTGGGGTTAATCTCTTTCCATCCCAGATTGAAAGTGTACTGCTTGAGATGGATGAAACCACGCCCCACTATTTGCTGGTGGTGGACAGGGTTAACAATTTGGATACTTTGCAGTTGCAGGTGGAGGTGGAAGACCGCTTTTACCAGGATAAAATCAGTGAATTGCAGGCTTTACGCATGAAAATCCAGCATCAGGTTGAGAGTACTACCGGGTTGTCGGTCACCGTAAAACTGGTTGAACCAAAGACCATTGAGCGCAGCGAAGGTAAAGCGAAAAGGGTGATTGATAACCGAAAAATGGTTTAAGCATAAGGCTTTTGCGGAATAGGAAGGAGGAGGGTGACAGCCCAGTGCTTATAAGAAATTTTAATAACTAAAAAAATGGGTTCTTTTCCTATAGATCAAGAGTTGGTATTGCAGATTCGCGAGGAGCTGGGCATTAAAACCTTAGCGCAGTCCTCAATTCGTCAAATTGTGCAGTTGGTGGATCGCCTGCAGTCGCTGTATGATGTGGCCTTTATTCGTACTGAGATGGGCGTGCCCGGACTTGCAGCACCGCAAATTGGAACAGATGCGGAGATAGCAGCCTTGCGTTCAGGGGTGGCCAGCATTTATCCGCCCATTCAGGGTATAGAACCCTTGAAAAAGGAGCTGTCACGTTTTGCCCGACTGTTTTTAAACATCGACGTGCAGCCCACAGGATGTATTCCCACGGTGGGCGCCATGCAGTCGTCCATGCTGGTGTTTTTAGTGGCCAATCGTCGGGATAAAGCTAAGGACACAACGCTTTTTATTGATCCGGGCTTTCCGGTCCAGAAGCGACAATTAGGCGTGTTAGGCATGAAATACGAGAGTTTTGACATCTATGACTACCGGGGTGAAAAGTTGCGGGCGAAATTAGAGTCCTATCTTGAAAAAGGGCATATCAGCACCTTTTTGTATAGTACTCCCAACAATCCGGCATGGATTAGTTTTACTGAGAAAGAGTTGTCTATCATAGGCGAACTGGCCAATAAATACGATGTTGTAGTGCTGGAGGATCTGGCCTATTTTGGGATGGATTTTCGTCAGGACTATGGGCAACCCGGACAGGCACCCTATCCGGCAACTGTAGCGCGCTATACCGATAATTATGTGCTATTATTCTCCAGTTCCAAGGTGTTTAGTTATGCCGGTCAACGTATAGGGGCCATGCTAATATCAGATGGGCTTTTTAACCGACAGTTTGAGGATTTAAACCGTAATTTTTCAACGGATAAATTTGGTCCCGCTATATTGCAGGATGCCATCTACACCTCCTCTGCTGGTACTTCACATTCGCCTCAAGCCGCTTTGGCAGCTATCTTGAAAGGTGCCAATGATGGTACCTATGATTTTGTGGCGTCATTGAAAGAATATGGGCAACGTGCTGCCATCATGAAAAAGCACTTTTTGGACAATGGATTTTATCTGGTTTACGATAGAGACGAAGATCAGGAGCTGGCCGAAGGGTTTTACTTTACCATTGCCTATCCGGGCATGACGGGTGAGGAGTTGCTGGGAGAATTGATTCGTTATGGCATTAGTGCCATAACTTTGGATACAACCGGAAGTTCGCGGACAGAAGGGCTGCGAATTTGTGTTTCACACACTTCACTTGATCGGATGGGCGACGTTGCCAAACGGCTGCAACTTTTTGGTAGTGAGCATAAATAGAATGAATACAAATTAGGTGTTTAACTCACTGAGACATTTGTTGGTTACGATTTAAAAGGAGGGCTTTTTGTATATTGTGTGCGGATCTTAATGGTCAGGTGGTATGGCAGAATTACAGATTATCCGTAAATTCGTAATCCGAATAAAACAAAATTTATTTTTATGGCAAAAATACGAGGTGCTATAGTGGTGGATGATGTTACCTGCAAGGGCTGTTCCCTTTGTGTGGCATCGTGTCCTACCGACGTAATCCGTCTGGCCGATGAGGTCAATGCCAAAGGTTACAATTATGCTTACATGCATCAACCCGATGCATGCATTGGATGTGCCAATTGTGCCATGGTTTGTCCCGATAGTTGTATCACGGTTTACAAAGTGAAAATAGCAGAAACAGCCTGATAACAGGTTGTCCTATTAAAAAAACTCATTTTGCGCACCCTTAAGGTGCGCCATTAAATCATAGCAATGAGAGAAATCAGGTTAATGAAAGGCAATGAGGCCATCGCCGAAGCAGCTATCCGTTGCGGTGTTGATGGCTACTTTGGCTATCCTATCACGCCCCAGTCGGAGATAATGGAAACCCTTATGCTTGAGAAGCCATGGGAAAAGACCGGAATGGTTGTTTTGCAGGCCGAAAGTGAGATTGCCTCCATCAATATGGTATATGGAGGTGCCGGTTGTGGCAAAAAAGTGATGACCACATCATCGAGCCCCGGCGTTAGTTTAATGCAGGAAGGCATCACCTATTTGGCAGGTGCCGAGTTGCCCTGTGTGGTGGTGAACGTTGTGAGGGGTGGACCGGGACTAGGAACCATACAGCCTGCGCAGTCGGATTATTTTCAGGCGGTTAAGGGCGGCGGACACGGCGATTACAAGCTAATTGTATTGGCGCCATCATCGGTTCAGGAAATGGCCGATTTTGTTGAATTGGCTTTCGACCTCGCTTTTAAGTACCGCAATCCTGCCATGATTTTGAGTGATGGTATGATTGGTCAGATGATGGAAAAGGTGGAGATGAAACCATTTACACCGCGTTGGACCGATGAAGAGATCGTTCAAATGCATCCTTGGGCGACTACCGGCAAACCATCCTCGCGTGAGCGCAATATCATCACTTCTGTTGAGTTGGATGCCAACGCATTTGAGCGCTTTAACCACAAACTGCAGGCTAAATACAAGCAGATTGAGGAGAATGAAGTGCGCAGCGAAATGTTTGAGTGTGAGGACGCCGACTATTTGTTGGTGGCTTATGGCTCCAGTGCCCGCATTTGTCAGAAGGCGGTGCAATTACTTCGTGCTAAAGGTATAAAGGCTGGTCTGCTTCGACCCATTACCCTGTTTCCTTTTCCTACCAAAGAAATTCAAGCTCTTTTGGGTCATGTGAAAGGTATCTTGTCGGTTGAGCTGAGCGCCGGACAAATGGTAGAAGATGTGCGACTGGCCGTTGAAGGAAAAGTGAAAGTGGAGCACTTTGGTCGCTTGGGCGGTGTGGTGCACTCACCCGAAGAGGTTGTAGAAGCTTTGCAATCAAAAATAATAGGAGGATAAGTCCATGTCAATAGATATCAAAGATATAATTAAGCCAGAGAATCTGGTTTACCAAAAAAGCAGACTGCTTACCGACCGGGTTATGCACTATTGCCCGGGTTGCACCCATGGCGTAGTCAACCGTTTGATAGCCGAGGTCATCGAAGAGCTAGGCATTCAGCAAGATACCATTGGGGTAGCTCCAGTCGGCTGTTCTGTTTTGATGTACAATTACATTGAAGTGGATTGGCATGAAGCAGCGCATGGACGTGCCCCCGCAGTGGGCACTGGCATTAAGCGCCTGTTGCCCAATAAGTATGTTTTCACGTATCAGGGCGATGGAGACTTGGCGGCGATTGGAACCGCAGAGACCATTCATGCCTGTAACCGGGGTGAAAATATGGTGATGATTTTCATCAACAACGGTATTTATGGTATGACGGGGGGACAAATGGCGCCAACTACGCTTCAGGGCATGAAGGCATCGACCTGTCCCTTTGGGCGTGATGTTGAGCGCGATGGTAACCCGCTCAGAATGACAGAGATTGTGGCCACTTTACCTGGCACCTGTTATGTGACGCGACATGCTGCACATACGGCTGCTGCAGTGCGCAAATTAAAGAAGGCTTTGTTCAAAGCCTTCGACAATCAGAAGAACAATAAAGGGACTTCCTTTGTCGAGGTGGTTTCAACCTGTAACTCAGGTTGGAAAATGACGCCGGTGCAGTCCAACAAATGGATGGAAGATAATATGTTTCCGTTTTATCCTTTGGGCGATATAAAGGACGTTTAGGTGGATGTTTGGCCTCCTAATTAATATGAATCAAAAAGCCCGGTGGACAATCTGTTGGGTAAAAAAAATATACCAGGTATGAATGAAGAAATAATCATAGCCGGTTTTGGTGGACAGGGTGTATTGTCCATGGGAAAAATCTTGGCCTACTCAGGAGTTATGCAGGATATGGAGGTGTCGTGGATGCCCTCATACGGTCCTGAAATGCGCGGCGGAACAGCCAACGTAACCGTGATTTTGAGTGATAGCCGCATTAGTTCGCCCATTTTAAAAATGTACGATACGGCCATTATCCTGAATCAGCAATCGATGGATAAGTTTGAGAAGTTTGTTAAACCGGGCGGCCTTTTGTTATACGATGGCAACGGTATTACCCGTCACCCCCAGCGTAAGGATATCAATGTGTTTCGAGTGGATGCCGCCGAGGAGGCTTCAAAAATGCAGAGTTCCAAGACTTTTAATATGATTGTGCTCGGTGGTTATTTGAAAATCAGACCCATCGTGAGTATGGAAAATGTGATGAATGGCTTGAAAAAATCACTGCCGGATCGCCACCACCACATGTTGCCTTTGAATAAGGCGGCTATTGAGCGTGGATTGGAGATTGTGCAGGAAGTGCAGACAGTTTGAGAAATTAGGTTGATAGGTTGATAGGTCAAGAGGTCAAGAGGTCAAGAGGTCAAGAGGGGAAGAGGGGAAGAGGGGAAGTGAAACTACAATATTTCTGAGGTATAGCCGCTGTAGAAGACGTCCATGTTTTCTCCCAGGACTGACTTAAGCAGTCGCTGGGCATGTCTGCCGGTGCAATGGCCGGTGATCAGTTTCATCTCCGGGTATTGCTCCTTAATTAGTCGACCAATGGTCAGAATTTCTTCATCACATTCGTAGGACGTCTCATTGTTTTTATCCGGCAGATGCGCTCCTCCAATGCAGGCTCTGATTTTTGGGATGCCTGTAAATTCGACGCTGGTGCGGATGGTATTGAGCAAGCCGTTGTGGGCACAGCCCGAAAAGACGATTAATCCCTCCTCTGAGCAAAGGGCTACCGCCATTTCGTGTTTAAACTGATCGGGCAGTAACTGCTGGTCCTTCTCGACAAAGAGCGTACTGTTGGCTTTAGGTGCTGGGAAAACAGTCTGAAAATTGACAATGACGGCAACAGTCTCAGAAAGGTAAGTACTTTCATACATCCACTTAAAACGGTGTTTGTGTTTTTCCACCACGGAGTAATCCCATGAAATATCCCTCTGGTCCCCATGACGAAGTGAGAAGTATCGCTGGTCCGGAATATTGGCAGATAAAAAAACCATGGCTTTGGTGTTGATTTCAAGAAAGGCTGCCAATCCCCCCGTGTGGTCTTTGTGCGCATGGGATATCAGAACATAATCGACATCGGTCAGGTCAATGCCTAAGGTCCTGGCATTTTCAATAAAAATCGGAGAGTTCCCGGTATCAAGAAGCCATTTGTAGTGGTCTTGTTCAAAATAGATGCTGATGCCATGTTCACTCAGTAAATCTTGTTCCGGGTGGTGGTGGTTATCAACGAGTAGCGTGAGCTTCATGGTTTATTGTTTAAGGGTGGAATGGGTAAGTCGGGTAGGTTGGGTCGGAAGGGTGGAAGGAGATTTTGGAAAATATAAAATCAATGCAATAAGCAAAACTGATTGTATTGCTAGACTTAGTAGGGAGCCTTCAAATCCAAAAGCACCACCAGTAATGTAATCTGCTCCATGCATCTCTAATTTCATTACTTTATAAGATTCTTGTCCGCTGACATTAAAACCCACAAGGCTTTGAATAAAATTCCAGCTAAAATGAAGTGCAATTGGAAACCACAACCGTTTAGTGTATAGGAAAGCGATACCGCATAATAACCCGAAAAGCACCAGATCAAAAAAGGGAATAATTCCAAAATTGGGGTTTCCTGCATGAGCACCTGCAAAAATAAAGGAAGAGACCAACAAAGCGATAGGCTTATTAGTAGCAAGCAATAGGTTTCTTAATAGGTATCCTCGAAACAAAATCTCCTCCCCAACAGCAACGAAGAAGTAGAGCACTCCCAACCAGAAGAATTCCATCAAATTGAAATCAATCGTTTCTGGGACGATTTTTCCCCACAGCAACAAAATTAAAAAGCCAAGAATTATAGCAATTGTTCCACATAAAAGCCCCAAAAAGCTCTCTTGGAAGGCTCCTTTCAGAGAAAAGCCATTGGATTTAAAATGTAGCTCATCTCCAAAACGCGTAAAAACCCAGACGGCAAAGAACATACTCGAACAAATAAAGAAAGACATAACTACTTCCTGAAAGGAGGTGGTTTGTGCGTCTGGGTCAAGAATGTCTAACCCGGTAACTAACCTGCCAATTACAAAAAAGGGAATCATTATAAAGAAAGTAAAAAACAGTATGGCAATGACCCGAATGATAGCAGACGTTTTCATAAACTGAGGATGTTGCGCTTAATTATTTTTTAAAACGAAAATTGAAGTGAGTGAGTATTTGCGTTAGACAGCTAAAATTGATTTCATTGCTTTCAGTTTTGGGTTAAAAGTTTTTTCAGCGGATCGGTTGAGTAAATTGTTAAAGCTAAGTTATAAAATCTTCCCTTATACTGTTTATTTTTGGGGTTAAAGCTGTTAAAGATTATGGCCAATAGAGAAAAACGGAGCAGGAGTAAAGGTTCTGCTGGGAATAACCGGGTGTCCGGTGAGGCTTTTATGGAGCAGAATGCGCAAAAGCCAGGAGTTATTGAAACAGAAAGCGGTCTGCAATATCAGGTTGTGGAAAATGTGGAGGGAGCAAAACCGGATGAGTGGAGTACGGTGGAGATTCATCAGAGGGCACTGTTGCTGAACGGTACTTTGCTGGAGGATACGTATCGCCAGAATCAGACCAGCACGGTGCCGATGAACGAATTGATTGAGGGTCTGCAAGAGGGTTTGCAATTGATGGGTGTGGGCAGTCGCTACAAGTTTTGGATCCCGGCCGACTTGGCGTGGGGGCGAAAAGGGACCGGGAATAAGATTCCGCCCAATGCGGTGTTGCATTTTGATGTGAGGTTGGTGGGGGTGGGTTATTAGGTCAAGAGATTGGTAGGTCAATAGGTTGAGAGGCAAAAAAAGGAGGAGAAGGGTAGAGAGGGTGTAATGGGTAGGCTGGTGCTGCTTAGAATTTGAGGGTGTATTTGACGTAGGGGATGGGGAAGGGGAAAAGGCTGAGTTGTTTGAGGTTGCGGGAAGAGGAACCCGGTTCGTCATCGCTTTCTGAGGCAAAGTAGAGCAGGAAGGGGTTTTGACGTCCATAAACATTGATGACCCCTACGCTCCAGATTCTGGAGGTACGTGGTCTTTCTTTTGAGAAATTGAATCCGATGTCCATTCTGTGGAAGGCTGGCATTCTAAAGCCGTTGATTTCTTTTGCATTCTCGGAGTAGCCGCTACCCGTAGGTGCGTTGTAATGGGGATAATCCGGAGCATAATACTTTTCGGAAGGTAAAGTCACCGGAGTGCCACTGCCAAACTGCCACATCAGTCCGGCATCTGTTCTTTTGCTGAATTGGTAATTGAGCGATAAGTTGGCAGCGTGGCGCCGGTCAAAGCGTGCTGCAAAACTCTTTCCGTCGTTAAGTTCCGGAAAGGTGTTGGTCGATTTAGCCAGCGTGTATCCCAGCCATCCGGTCAGTTTGCCGCTGGATTTACTAAGGAGCAGTTCCATTCCATAGGAGTCACCGTACCCGGTGGTCAACTTATCCTCCCAGTTGGTTGAGTAATCAAAAAAGCCCGTACTTTCCTTGTAGTGAAGCAGATTGTCCAACTCTTTATAATAGAAATCTACATTCAGGTTATAATTTCTTTTAGGATTTAAAAAGATGTCGCCACCAATATTAAGCTGCCTGGAATTCATCGGAGCAATGCGATCGGTTACCGGTAACCATAAGTCAGTGGGCAGCGTCACATTGGACGAGCTTACCAGGTGAATGAACTGCGACATGCCTGAATAGGCACCTCTCACCGAAATTGCGGGCGTTAATTCATAGCTCAGAGCCAAACGGGGCTCCACGGAGTGGTACAATCTATTTTCTCCGGTAAAAGCAACCCCTCTCAATCCGGCATTGATCCTTAACTTTTCCCTG
>DHVH01000330.1 GCA_002412555.1 Marinilabiliaceae bacterium UBA5213
CAAAGAACTTTTCTGTATCGTAAAACACCCTTTTAACAGGAGTGCTTGTTCAATCTTTTTTGGTTTGCTTTAAGCTTTTCTTTTACCGTTTCCGGCGCCAGTCGGGCTTTTCAGCGTGCTAACCTCTTTCGGAAAGCGAGTGCAAAGATAAGCTTTTTTATTTTTAACCTCCAAATGTTTTTGTCAAAAATTTGAAAGTTTTTTTGAAGGCCTTTTCGTTGAGACATTTACAAGTTTCTTATAGCTTGAAACCCTTATCGTCCACTACTCCTTTAGCACTTGGTCAATCTTGTGGCTTCCTTGGTTCATCGCGTTTGATGAGCCATATCTCTTTCTTAAAGCGGATGCAAAGTAAAGCCTAATTTTCGCGGTTTCCAAACGTTTTTGAGAACTCCAGGTCATAAAAAATGTAAACCGGTTTATTAACAAAACCTTAGCATTAAAATAATATTGATTATTCTAAGCAAACAAACACTAATAAAACAAATGATTCATAAATTTGATTGATCAAAACAACTTCAGGCTTTGGAATGTTTATTGTAGTAGGTTAATTACATCTAACAATTTTTTTATGCAATTATCAGTTTTTAAAACCAGCAGCTTGCTGCTACTCATAGCGCTGTTTGTAATAGTGCCCATGACTTCATGTGACGATGAAAATAAGATTGAACCGAAGGGAGATGAGCATCCAATTTCGGCAGAAGTCTTAAAAATCAACAAATTCATATACGACAATATGCGCATGCTCTATTACTGGAACAAAGACATGCCAACCATTGACTATAAAAAAGAACCGGATTCAGAGGAGTACTTCTACAAACTGCTCAAAGACCCGGACGACCGTTGGTCGTTTATCACAGATGATATTATAGCACTTGAAAACTACTTCAGCGGCATTGTTAAAAGCCCGGGCTATTCCATCCAAGGCTATTTTCTTAATCAAACTTCCGATCAAGTGGTCTTCATTGTGGAATTTGTTTATAGAGACTCTCCTGCCAGCGAAGCCGGATTAAAGCGGGGTGATATTTTTTACAAAATTAACGGAGTTGTGCTGACCGATAAAAATTTTCAGGAATTGCTTGCTTTGGACGATAAAGTTATCACCCTTGGGCAGCTAACGGCATCGGGTGAGCTAACAGCACTGCAACCGGACATCAGTATTAAATCTCAAGAAAATCTGGCTCAGAACCCTATAATAGCAACCAGTATTATCGAAAAAGACGGCGCCACCATTGGCTATCTGGCTTACAGTTCTTTTATTGCCAACTATGACGGTCAACTCTCTGAGGTATTTACAGATTTTAAAGCTGCTGGCGTTAATGAGCTGGTACTTGATTTACGTTACAATGGTGGCGGCTCGGTAGCTTCGGCTGAATTGCTGGCAGGCATGATTGTTCCTGCAGCAGCGGACAAACAAATATTCATAAGGGAAAAATACAACTCAGTACTCTCCCAATATAATTTCGATCTTTTGTTTAAAGTGGCACCTAACAATCTGGATCTGCAAAGGTTATATGTCTTGACCACGCCGGGTACCGCCTCTGCC
This sequence comes from Marinilabiliaceae bacterium UBA5213, assembly GCA_002412555.1. Taxonomy (GTDB): domain Bacteria; phylum Bacteroidota; class Bacteroidia; order Bacteroidales; family Marinilabiliaceae; genus Geofilum. The sequence goes on from DHVH01000330.1 coordinate 1,547, forward strand.
AGTGAAATGATCATTTACGGCCTGGCCCCCTACATGGAAGTCATTCAGATTGGTGATGAAACACATGGTAAATACTATGCCTCCATTACCTGGACTGACAACATGGAAGAGCCCGAAAAACGCACACACAACTGGGCCATTCAACCCATCGTAATAAAATCGGAAAATGTGAACAACAGCATCAACTACCTAAAGGGCTTGTCTCCCGATTATGATCTGGAAGACACTCGATACAATGCCGATCTGGGTGATGCAGAAGAACATTTTCTGGCAGCTGCCATTGAACACATCACCACAGGAAGCATCAATACAGAAGCCTTAAAGTCGGCTTCCACCGGTTCTCAAAACATCAGAGCCATTAAAGGATTCAAACAAAGTAGAGATCCCTTACACGGCACCATGTTTATTAAGAACCCAATGCTGCCATAAGATTTTGCCATAAGGCAAAACCAAACACAAAAAACGCCAGGCACTAACAGCGTCTGGCATTTTTTGTCTACTTACAAGAACAATAGATTGTTAGGTTAAGAGGCGTAGCGAAGTCCCGCGAAGCGTGATAATAGGTTGATAGATCGTTAGGTTGATAGGTAAAACCTTGATGTTATAAAAAAATCTGTGCCAATCTGTGTCATCTGTGGACCCAAAAAAATCCCCACTTATTGACTACGTCGATCTTCGATTCGTGTTAATTGGTGTCGATTCGATGACCCAAAAAATTCCGGTGACCCCAAAACCTACCTATGATCCTTAATCTTCTTAAAAAACTTCGACGCAAAAATAAAATCATTCAATGCCTTATTATCACTATCGAAAATATCCTCACTGGTTCCTTCCCAATGCTTTTTGCCTTCATAGATGAAAACAATATTTTCCCCAATGGCAAATACCGAGTTCATATCATGGGTATTAACGATGGTAGTCATGTTGTACTCTTGTGTAATCTCCTGAATTAATTCATCGATTACAATGGCCGTTTTAGGATCAAGTCCCGAGTTGGGTTCATCGCAAAACAGGTAACGGGGATTAAGTGCAATGGCGCGGGCAATGGCCACCCGCTTTTGCATACCACCGCTTATCTCTGAGGGAAACAAATCATTGACATTCTCCAAATTCACCCTCTGGAGACAGGCATTAACGCGGTCGCGGCGCTCTTCCAGACTTTGAGTGGTAAAAACATCCAAAGGAAAGCGCACGTTTTCTTCCACCGTTTGCGAATCAAACAAAGCAGAGCCCTGAAAAAGCATTCCAATCTCCTTGCGGGCTTCAATGCGCTCCTTTTTAGACATGGACGTAAAATTGCGCGCGTCATAAAACACGGAGCCCGAATCGGGTTGATGCAATCCTACCAGTGTTTTCAAAAACACGGTCTTGCCCGAGCCGCTCTGACCAATGATCAAATTGGTCTGGCCAGTCTTAAATGTAGCACTAACATTTTCCAAAATTTGATTGCCATCAAATGATTTACAAATATCAACAGCTTCTATCATGCCAATAGTAATTGCGTTAATAAAAGATTAAAGAGTAAAATCTGGATACTGCTAACCACAACAGCACGCGTACTGGAGTGCCCTACCTCCAACGAACCACCTGTAGTATAATAGCCCCAGTAACCCGATATAGTGGTAATCAAAAAGGCAAACACCAGCGCCTTTATCAAAGAGTAAACAATGTAAAAAGGAATGAAGGCGTATTGAATGCCATAGATGAAATCATTGGAAGGTACCACGCCAGTGAGGGTGCCGGCCGACCAACCGCCAATGATGCCAATGCCCATGCTTATAAGCACTAAAAAAGGCAAAAGAAATACCATGGCCAGCACTTTGGGCAAAACTAAAAAACCGACGGAGTTGATGCCCATCACATCCAAAACATCTATTTGCTCAGTAACGCGCATCGTGCCAATTTCAGAGGCAATATGCGACCCCACCTTTCCGGCGAGTATGAGACTGACGATGGTGCTCGAGAACTCCAACAAAATAGAGTCACGGGCTGCCAATCCGATGGTGTATTTCGGAATAAAGGGCAATTCTATATTGTAGGCTGTTTGAAGCGTAATAACAGCACCCATAAAAAAAGAGATAATCACCACGATGCCTACAGAGCTGATACCCAACACATCCATCTCCTTGATAGTCTGTGTTAGCAAAAGGCGGTGCTTAACAGGTCGTCGAAAGACTTCACGCACAAACAATGCATAACGTCCCAAATGAAAAAGAAAGGCCATGTTTTTTTAGTTTAATGGGTTCAATGTTATTAATTCAACCGCTTATAATATTCCATAATTGTACCAACAAAAGTACCAACCTCAATGCAAATATTGTTAATTTCGTGGCACTAATAAAAAAAAAGTGCTAAATTAATGGCAACAGTCACAAAAACAACCAATTAATTAAATACAAAATAGTCGCCAGGCCATGATTTTCATATCCAAATCAATAGCGGCACGACGATTGTACAAAATTACGGTATACCCATTTCGCCAGGCGGAAGGCTATTCGACCACTAACATATAAAAACAACTTATAATGAAGAATGACACGTATTGTGTAATTATGGCAGGAGGCGTAGGGAGCAGATTTTGGCCTCTGAGTAAAAGTTCGACCCCCAAGCAATTTCTGGACATTCTGGGAACAGGCAAAAGTTTGCTGAGGCAAACTTTTGAACGCTTCACGCCCTTGTGTCCACAGGAAAACTTCTTAATTGTGACCAGTGCAGAATATACTGACCAGGTCTTGGAACAGCTTCCCGAAATAAAAGAGGAGCAAGTATTAAAAGAGCCTTTCCGTCGCAATACCGCTCCATGTATCGCTTATGCCAATGCTTGGATCAGAACCCGGAACAAAAATGCCAATATTGTGGTTACACCCGCTGATCACCTGATCATCAACGAGTCTGCCTTTGTCCAGTCTATTGAAGACGGCCTCAGCTTTGTGCAAAACAATGACGCGCTGCTCACCTTGGGCATTAAACCCCACCGCCCCGAAACCGGCTATGGCTATATTCAAATTGGCCACGATGCAGGAGAGGCCTATCCCGGCTTCAAAAAAGTGAAGACCTTTACAGAAAAACCAAATGCGGAACTGGCTAAGGTGTTTTTCGAAAGTGGCGAATTTTTCTGGAACAGCGGCATCTTTATCTGGACCTTGGGTGCCATTGACAAGGCCTTCAAAGCCAACTTGCCAGAAGTTCAGAAACTATTTCTTAAACTGGATGCGGAAATTGGTACGGCCAACGAAGAAAAAGCCCTTAGCAACGTGTATATCGATTGTAAAAACATATCCATCGACTATGGTGTAATGGAAAAGGCCAACAATGTATTTGTGCAGACCGTGAATTTTGGTTGGTCCGATTTGGGCACCTGGACTTCATTGTATGAATACTCGGCGCAGGATAAAAATAACAATGCCATCATCAGTGGCAAGGTAGTGCTTTACGACACAGAGCAGACCATCGTCAACATCCCTAGCGAAAAGGTGGCAGTCATTCAGGGACTCCAAGATTACATTGTCGTAGATTCCAACGATGCCCTCTTAATTTGTCCGAAATCCAACGAACAGCAAATCCGGCAGTTCACCACAGATATAAAAACTGAATTTGGAGATCAGGTGCTCTAGGTTATGAAGACTCAAACACCTTGTCTTTAACAATTAACAAAGGGCCGGATAAATCCGGCCCTTTGTTAATTGTTACAACTTTGAGAAAGCACAAGCAACTTCTAGAACTCCCAAAGGTCGTGCTCAAAAGTAAAAATCTCATTTTTTATACGTTCTGACTCCAGCATGGCCTCAATACCAGCAGCATAACTTTCGATTGAACGGTTGTCGTACATATTGGTCTCCTGAACAATGTAGCTACCAAAAAATCTTTTCGTAAAGATGTCATCGAATGAACGTCTTTGCGCATCATTGCTCGCATTGAAGACTTCATTACGGGCGAACAGATCGCGCGCCTCAGGGTAGTTGACCCAGAAAGTCTGGCGCTTCAGCACCTCACCGGCATCGTTGGTATATTCACGAATAGGGCACAGACCAATAATTCGCACATCCATACGTGAGTAGTTTCTGTCGAAGTACCAAACTTCTTTTACCATGATTTGCTTCACCTCTTCAACACGCACATCACGTGTAATTTCAACCTCTTCATGCATGTTGGTTTCAGGGTTGAAAACCTCCGTCACTTCAGTGGTAGCACCCATAGCCGCATTGACATCCTCGTAGTTGATGCGCACCTTAAATTCGTCATCATTGGTAGAATAGGCAGGTAAGCCTTCATACTGAATGCCTTGCATCAACAAAGCAATCAAACTATAACGGTCATCCTTTGCAGTAATAGGATAATACATTGGCAAATTCATCTTCTCTCTCAGGTCAATGATGCGCCAAACACGCTTTGACCACATAATGTCAGCCTCTCTTAAAGACGGATAAGGAACCGGCTTTTTATTGCGGATATGCTCTTTATCAAAGATATTATCCAATGGTTGTCCATCACGTTGGGCATCTGCTTCGAAAGTCGTCAGCATGAAACCAAAAGCGAGTAAACCTAATAAATACAAAACTTGCTTTCTCATTGTTGTATATGTTTAATGTTTCTTACAATATAATTCGTGATCAACATCTTAATCCACTAAAAGGGTAATAGATCCAAGTGCTCGTCTTCTTCCATCAGGTCCCACAGCTTGAATATCCTGAATGAATACTCTTTGTCCCCGCACTGTCGCCCGCATTAAATCCTTTTGTTCGTCTGTAAATAAATTACTGTTTGACACAGCATCCACTACATAACCATTGCGTATGGTTGAAACAGAAAACTGCGTCACCCTAAACCGTAGATCAAACTCAAAGTTTTCCATATCGGCCACTACACCCAACTGAGCCATTAATAGAGCCTTTGGAATGGCGCCATCGCGCTGATCGTTGACTTTAGCAATAGGGTCAGGCACCCGCTTTATTCTAAATTCTTTACGCCCCAAATTCCTATCCGCATTATTGACCCTGGCAGCCACTGTAACCACAGCTTCGCGGCCAGCTGAGCCTGCGTTAGGCTGTACAACGTATCCGGTACCTCTCCGCGTTATCCGGGCATTGGAGATATTGACTCTCAAATTTTCACTCGGGATACCGGGCACTGAAATTTCTACCGGGTTTTCAACACCTTCATAAAACACATTCATTTTTGTGGGCGAAATAACCACACTGGGTTGTGATACCAAATAGTTACCACTGACCGGATGTGTTCTGTAATTGCCATCGGGACCCATTACTGAAATTTCGCCGGACCAGGTCTTCTCTCCGGTAGTGTTGGCAGGAATTCTTAAAATACCCCTTCCCTCACTGGTTCTAAGTGTGTTTCCATTTACAGTAACAATAGGTGGTTGCGTGGTATCACGCGCCGCCATCATTATTTCAGCATAATATTCATCACCCTGAATAACATAATCGGATCGCTGCAAAACCAAAGGTTCAATCGCATTGAATTTAAAAGATCCTTCATCAATGCTGGCGAGTAGGTAGCGCACTACATCCGATTCAACATTACGCACATCGGCTTGAATTTGACTCAAGAGTGCCATAGAAGCTGCCAATGGTAAGTGTTCAAACTTTTCACTTTCCCATGTGACCTGAACGCCATCTTTCAATGGGGGATCCTGGGTAGACAAAACAGTCTCTAGCATCGATTTCAACGAGGAATCATTTTCAACATAACCAATTAACAATTCCTTGTAATCATTGATCATACCCTTCAATTCCTTACTGCGCTCTGAGTTCTTATAGCTAATCATTACCTGAGGTGCCACAACCTTATTACTCAGCGATTTGTAATTCTCAGGATTATAATCCGCACCATCAGCAGTGGTTACAAACAATTGCCTGAGTTCGTGAATATGCGCGACCAATTTATCGGCCTCTTCCCGGATTACATTACTCTTGTCAAAGTTTTCTCTAACTTTGGCTTCGTTGGTTGCGAAAGCAGCTGCAAAATCGGAATAGAGAAACTCATTTTTTGCTTCAACAGACTCCTTGGCCTGTACAATACTTCTGTCAACCAGAATGAAAGCATTTAGTAATTCACCTGATACATTTAAAGCAAGCATAGCGGTCAGGAAGAGATACATCATCCCAATCATTCTTTGCCGCGGCGTTTCAGGACAGTTTCCACCAGACATAATCTATATTCTTTAGTTTCTGATTGATTGATTATTTTCCTCCGCCAACGCTCATTGCACTGAGCATATTACCATAAATAGTATTCAGCTCTCCAAGCGTCTTAGACAGATTCGCAACTTCTTCTTTATAGGTAACAGTATCAGAAACGGATTGGTTAAGGTGTTGGCTTATGGCGCCCAGACTTTTCGATAGCGACTGAGACGATTCAACCTGAGCATTAATACTTGATAATTGAAGCTCATAAGCCGAATTGATAGAGGATAACTTTTGATTGGCTACGGCTAATCCTTCGGTATATTTTTGTCCGTCAGCGGTAATCCGGTCAACCTGTTGGGACATAGATCCACCCAAGGACTGATATGATTGCACCAACTGATCTCCGGAAGCTTTAAGCGTATCGATAAACCCTGAACCGGTTTTGGACAGCTCGTCAGAAAATTTCATACCACTATCGGCCACTACTTTTGCAGTACTTACATAACTGCTGGCCAATGCTTCGGCAGATTGACCGAGTTGCGACTGGGTAGTTGAAAGACTTCCAACACTGGCTGTAGCTGATTTCATGGTTTGCAAATAAGCTTCAGTAGCCATATTGGCCTCGCTCAAATGGGACAAACTATTCGCTGTTAATGATAGTTTCTTAATGCCTTCTCCCAATTTTTCAACGGTTGAGACATCCAGATGCCCGCTTTGAATAAGCGCAGCCAGTTCACTGCCACCGCCGCCACCACCGCCGTGACCCCCGCCACGTGGCTCCAGGCCAACCAGTTCGGGATACACGAGACTCCAATCAGGCATCTCATGTGGTGGTTCAAAAGCAGATAAAAAGAATATAATCGCTTCTGTACCTAAACCTGCCATTAACATCATGTTGGCACCGGGAAGATAAAGAATCTTCCATAAAGCTCCAAGTATAACAACTGAGGCTCCGATACCATATACTTTTGCCATTACTTTTTTGTAGGCAGGACTTGCGAAAAAACCACTTCCACTCATTTCGATAATTTTTACGTGGGCTAATAGAGATTAATTAATTTCCGATGTAATCACGGATACAACGGAATCCGATATAGGATTTTGAAGAATCCTGATATTCATAAGTACGGGTACTGTTCTGCAGGAAGAAAGCAATGTCCTTCCACGAACCTCCACGAATTACCTTACGTTTCATTACATGATGATCACCGGGCAAAGCATTGTATTTGTAGGTGGGACTCATGTCGTGCATAAAGGCATAAGCTGATTCGTCAAAGGCACTGGACGTCCACTCAGCTACATTACCGGCCATATCATACAAACCAAAATCATTGGGTGAAAATGACGCCACTGTCATGGTGTACATACCTCCATCATCACCATAGCGACCTCTAAGCGGTTTAAAGTTGGCCAGGAAGCATCCCTTGTCATTACGAGTGTACAATCCTCCCCATGGATACAGGTTCTGGTTCAGACCTCCCCGGGCAGCATATTCCCACTCAGCTTCACTTGGCAAGCGGTATTGCATAACCTCTGGCTGTCCTTTTGAACGCAGGAAGTTATTCAAGAGCTGGGTACGCCAGATAGCAAAAGCAGTGGCCTGCTTCCAGGAAACACCAACTACGGGATATTCATCAAAGCCGGGGTGCCAGAAATACATCTCAGTCCATGGCTCATTGAATGAATAGGTGAAGTCAGAGATCCATGCCAGAGTGTCGGGATATACATTTACCTGATCTCTCATGATGAAAGCAGACCGGTCGGTAATAGCAACCCGTTCGCCAAACTGATTGAAGACTTCGCCTTCGTAGCTGTTGGTTTCAAAATTGTAACGATTGGTCTTTTTAGCCGCCTGATGCAGATCAACCCACTCATAGTCATAGTTCAACTTACGGGTGTCAATTTCCTTTCTGCGGAAAAATCGCTCATTCTCTGAAAGGAATAAGTCCTCCAAAATTTCAGCATATTCTTCATTGCTCCATTGCAGACGCGCGCTCCAATTCAAGTATGGCGGATCAATAATATTACCATAACGGTCCTCTGAAATCAGGAACTCTTCAAATTGATCACCAAGCATGCGACGGGCAATACTGTCGCGCACCCAATAAACAAACTGACGGTATTCACTATTGGTGATTTCCGTTTCATCCATCCAAAATGATGGAATAGAGATAGTTCGGGTTTGGGTTGTCATCGAGTTTGTAACGTCTTGATCATTCAAACCCATATTAAAACTACCCTGAGGAATAAACAGCATTCCAAAAGGATCAGGCTCATAGAACGAAGCACGACGTGCAACCCCAACGAGCTCACCATTACCGGATTTTCCGCATCCGGATAAAATCGTGAGTAAAACGATACCTAGGGCAAGTACTTTCTTCATAGTTTTCGGATATTCTTAAACTGTACTAATAAATTCATTTTTCTTATAAAAAGCGAACACTTCTATATTGCTTATCTCTCTTTTCAAAGGAGAGGTCAAATGTGTAACCTACCATTATTTCATGACTCCCATTGCTTCCGGCCATACTTAACTTTGACGTGGTTATGTCATAGCTGTATCCAACCCTTATACCACTATTCAATTCCAACCCTGCCATCACCACCACCGCATCTTGCAACCTGTAACTCAATCCTCCCCAGTATTTCTCCATATAGTGCAGGTTGACATTCAAATCAAATTGCCATGCAGGGCCTGAATTTTTAACGAACAGGGAGGGCCTAATCTCAATCGGACTTTCCAACAGGTGATGATTATACCCGGTCATGAAAAAAAAAGAACGTGGGATATATACGTCTAACTGTTCATTAAAGTTTGGTTTTGGTTCAAATAAATGTAAAACAGACAGACCAACATAAAAATCAGGATGGATGAAACTTACGCCAAACCCAGCATCCAAGGCTGTAGCAGATTCTTTGATTTCTGAAATTAAAGCATCTGTTTTAACATGATAATCGCTTCTGGCAGGAAAATAAACCTTTGTGCCGTCAAACACCTGATTGATAAGGCCTACGTTCAAGCCTATCCCTAACTTCATATCATCCATGATGTATTGCCTCCCAATGACACCCTGAATGGTCAGATTACTAAAAAAGCCAATTTCATCATTCATTATTACCAGACCCACTCCGCTTTGATTGCCAAATATGGTAGTGGCCATATCAGCTCCCACAACTGTTGTTCTGGGGGCTCCCTCTAATCCAACCCACTGATGTCGATCCATTGCCGCCAAATTAAAGCGGCCTGAACTCCCTGCAAACCCTGAGTTGACAATGAGCGGGTTAAACATGTATTGACTGAACTGCGGATCATATTGGCCATAAGCCACAGAACTAGTGCAAAATAAAACAAAAAATATAAAAGTCCCAGAGCATATCCTTTTAAAAAGGGAAAAAAACATTTTACTGCTATTCCCTAATGACTCATTATCAGCTTGTTTTGGAGGCTTCGGATGCACCTTTAAAGAGCATATATTTTCACCTTTAAAAACTAAGTCCATATACTAATATTCAACTTTAAAGGTTACAAAATTATCTTTATCACTTGATTAATTTTTCTATACGCTCATCTCTACAAGTACTTCTCATAAACAACCGCCACCACTTTCCGGGCATCTCGTTGCGTAATGATCGCCGGTAATCTTCCCGACTGCAGGCCACCACCCCGTTAGACACTCCCAAAGGGGCTTTAAACCACCACCTTTCGTTTCCAGTATTCCTAAAAAAAAGGAGGGGCTCATCCATGCCCTCCACAGGTACTACGTATTTTTTGAACAATCCGGATGCTTCATCAGGACTATCATTGTATCGTCCATAAAAACCATCTACAAAATGCCAGGCCATTTCAGCAGCTAAAACATAATTCGCTTCAAGACCGTCTTCAACAGGCACCTCAAAAATTCCGGCTGCAGTAACCCGATCACTCATTCCGCTGTATCGCATTATGCGGCATGCATCATACGGT
>DHVH01000185.1 GCA_002412555.1 Marinilabiliaceae bacterium UBA5213
GCTTCCTGCGTTTGGTAAATCGGGTCGTTGCTAATATTATAAAGCCTGGTATCCACATCGCTAAACCATATACTTCCCATTTCGCCACCCTTTTCGGCATGCTCACTATAAACAATAGTACCGCTTAAAATAGCAATGGAATCAATGTTCAAAGTACCCGGGAAATTGTATATCTCATCCTGAAAAGTAGGTCTGTTCACATGCAAAAACTGCTCGCGCTTATCCCTAAAGGCCTTCAACTCCAAGCCCCCCATTTCAATGTAAGCAATCGACACATTGCCCGACCGGACAGCTTCAGCCGCCGAAAAATCGTGCACAGATAACTGGCTCACCACCGCATCAAAGCGATCCGTTTCATATTCGTGTCGCCCCGTAAACCCATATTCGCTGTAATTAGGCTGAACGGTAAAAGTATCCACCGTCAGCATGGCCGAGCTTTCAGAGTAGTTTATGCCAACAGCAGAGAGCGTATACAGACTGTCAGCCGTCACCGTTTTAAACGCCGATGCCTCGATATGGAAGTCACCAATAATGGCCGGCGATATAGAATCCTGTTTCTCCACCAGGATATCCCGCAATTCAAAATTCCCGTCCTGCACCAAAAAAGATTGCGCTGAGGCGCCATCTTTCACATCCACCAACAAGTCCTCAAAAAACAACTTTTCCACCCTTATATTGAGCGGAGAAATGCTCCCGCCTGACCCATCTTTTTCCTGAACGACATACACCCCTTCCACCCTAACGCCCCTAACACCAATCTCTCTTATGTCAATGTCCTTCCTCAATAAAGCCTTGAAGATAGAAATCCCTTTGACCGTAAGCGCTTCAACTTCCCCCGACAAAGCCCCTTGTCCCCCCACTTCAGCCTTCGTTCTCACCCTGATATTTTCCAGTGCAATACCCGCCTGAAAAATAGAAACATCCACCCGCTCAATCTCCACCGCGTACTCCCCCGAATTTTCATCTATCGCCGTCCGAATTTTCCCTTCCAACCATGGTTCCACCACCACCTTAGTCACAAGCACCACCAACAGCACAAACGCCCCAATGCCCGATAATACCCAAATAATCGTTTTCCTTTTCATACAAGACCCAAGGTACCACTATTTGGGTTACTTATGCAAGTGCCCATTATTCACTCCCATGAATCGTTGTAAGCCTCGTAAATAGTACGTTTAAGCGAAGAGTTTTTAAAGGTCACACCTTGCGTATTCATAGTCACCACACAGTCGATGCCATTGAGCGGAAACATTTCAATTTGAATCAACACCCCTTGACCCGAGTTCGAAATGCTTCCGTTTTTGCCGTAATATTTACCATGCAGCTCCATACTACCAATGCCGTTATCCATACCAATGCGATTATCCTTCATGATATCCCGTTGCGCTTTGCTTAATAAAAGTTCAGAATGCTCAAAGTAAGCATTCACAGCAGCCATTTCAATAGTAGTCATAAAAAACCCACCTCCACCACTTATGGCCGTCCAGTCGCCATAATATAAGCCACTGCCACTGTTCTGATTGTTCACATTATAGTAAAGCGTACTTACCGTTCTTCCCTCCGGCACGCAGTCGATATTGTTTAAGCCAATGGGTTGAAACACATTTTGGAGCATGTAAGCCTGGTAGACAAACTGCGTACTATTATCGCTGTTAAGATCAACGTACGGCCCATTAGGCAAATTGCGCCAAAGAGAAGGAATCAGAATTCTAAAAAGGGCAAAATTAACATTCAAATAATTGGGATCTTTACTGTTAACTACTCCTGTTTCAATGCAGGTTTTAATTCCGGCGTAACTCAGCGTATTGCTAAAATCAGAATTGGTACTTTGCAAGCCCGATGTGTGGGTCAGCAATTCTCTAAAAGTCAGATCATTCACCCCCGGGCCTACATTCCACCAGCCAGGAGGCAGATAGGGTGCAATTTTATCATCAATGGTTAAATCGTTGGCTTCGAGCAACTGCATCACCGCAATGGCCGTGTAAAATTTTGAAACGCTGGCCACGTTAATCTTCTTGGTAGTTTTGAAATCAAGTTGTCCATCAACTGCTGTTCGGGCACTTCCAAAAGCCCTGGCCTTGCGCAGTACCCCGTTTTTACTGATAGAATAAGACCAACCAATCGGCTCATCATTATTCCAGTTAATATAATTTTCCAGATTCTCGGCAAATTTATCAATATCAGGTTGTGGCAATTCTTGTTGTAAAATTTTGTTGGGAGAATCTTTCTCGCAAGAGAGGTTGAGCAGACTGAAAGGTATCAGAACCATCATGCCTAATAACAAGGTCTTGTTTTTCATGGGTTTCATTGATTAAATGGCTATTAATGATCTTATTCTTATTTAGACTAAAAACATATAAATTAACACACCCATTTAAAATTGGTTCAATTTGAGCACCGCTTTTTTTTAAAATAGGTTAATGCGAGTTTGAAACTGGATTTGAAAGTTGGGCACATATTTAACATGCAGACACCTGTCTATCGAGCTATTCCCCTTCTCTTATTCTGAATTTATCCAATTCAAAGCCCTCGAAAATGGAGAAAAAGCAGTTATAGACTATCTCAAAACTGGAGGCATACCTGAATATGTTAAAACAGGCCTACCTGTTGTACTGCACACCCTTGTAGAAGATCTGTTAATGAGAGTCGTCGCCATCAGAAATTCTGTTTGTGATGTAAGCTCATTACGTCAATTAACAGCCTTTCTGATAACCAATATAGGTCATCCTATTTCGGCCAATAAATTGTTTGGGATGTTCGATATAAAATCCCCTGCTACATTCTTAGAGTATTTTTCATTCCTGAAAGATGCCTACCTGCTTGAATTCATCCCAATATTCAATCATTTATTAAAAGTTCAGACCCGTAACCCTTAATCAAAAAGACACCTTTGAAAAAGACGGCCTCACCATCATAATGGTCCCTGCCCATGACTTTTTTGAAAAATAATCCCGTTAGAGCGAGTTGAATTGCTAATTGGAAACTGCCGAAGCCATGTTCAATCAGGTGGAAGAGAGATTTTAATACATAAAGGCATTTCTCATCATTTCCATTTCATTTCTTGAAATTCCTAAATCCCTCGCAATTTGTTCCCACTGCGCCACATTCTGCTGAATTGTATAGATAATTACATTAACCTCCTTTTCCTTTAAGCGAAAATAAGGGGCTACTTCTTTCACCAAATCTAAATCCAAAGCATTATCATTTTCAGAAATATTAAGTTTCAACCCAGTGCCGTTCGGAGTTGGATTGATGTCATAGGCAGGTGATAGTATCCAGCCGGAATCAGTTAACAAGAATCCGTGATTGCGTAGGTGGTCGTCCGTATTGGAAATACAAACATTAAACACAATACGGCTCCATAACTTTTTGAGGTCATTATCCACATCTGCCCCATTCTGCATTATAAATTCCAGCAGCTCTAAATAACTGACCCCATCGTGGTAATCCGTTCCATCAGTATATCCCAGCAGAGTCATTGCAGAGGCAAAATGAATACGCTTTCCACCAGTTTGCCTATCAAATCGTTGTGTTAAAAATGTATGTTGGTGGTGCGAAAACTTTTGTATCCTGGATGGTGCCATATCAATTCCAGATTGCACGGCCAGTCTATACGCTAACATTTCCCACGCACCCATATCTTGCTGATCATTTTGACTAGGGAATTTAGCTATCCATAAACCACCATCCATATCCTGGATATTCGCCTTAGGTCTTGCGCCACCTAAAGAAGATCCCGGTGCCATTAGCATATTGAGCCATTTAAGGTACTCTGGATCATCAGGGGCATTTACCTTCTCCAGTTGTAAGCTGGCATACTCAAGATCTCGGAGGGCTGCGAAAGGCGGTGCGGCCATTGCTTCATCATCATCTAAAAAGGCGCCATCCAGCTCTGTTTTAAAACGAAGCCCTCCCATTCGGTTACCATCATAAACACCAAGAAGGTAATCAGATTCTGTTAAAGTTTTAGCGCGCCGATTTTCTTTTCTGGCTATAGCAGCTTCCTTTCGCATCATTAATACCCGTCCCCAACGATCAGGAGAGGAATCAAGAAAAATACCGAAATTGGATTTCTCATCATTAAGGTACTGAGCCCCTTCAAATAATTGTAGATCTGGATCAATGATTTGGGCATAATCCGATTGTAACCACCCTTTATCATATTCAAAGGAAAATATTTCTTTCCCTCTTGATGGGTTGGCATATAAAACCCCCATCAAGAATGGTGGTTCAATTCCATCCCAATGCGCATATACCGCTATTTCGTTTCGCTCCGCTGCCATTATTTCTTAGTTTTTTTTGGACCGCGTTCCTTTACGGTGAGATCAGCATCCTGTATTTTTCTACCCAGTATATCATCAGCGGCCAAAAGCAATATATCCCTCTCCAAACCTAATACCCATAAAACCTGAAGAACAATGCCCAGAGAAACCGCAGGGTTCCCTTTTTCCAGAGAAGAAAGTGTGGGACGTGAAATCCCGGCTCGCTCTGACACCTGATTCATTGTCAGTTTCCTGCGTAAGCGCGCCAACTTAATATTTTCCCCTAAAGTTTGTAAAAGCTTCATGCTTTTAGGCAGTAATACAATACTATTCCTCGACATAACGTTAAATATATTTTACAAATATACACAAAAAAGCAAATACTATTTTACGTTATTATAAAAGATTTATAATTGACGAGAAAGAAAACCCCCTTAGCGCGCGTTGAATTGCAAATGGCATCCTTTTTAGATAAATTTGAGCACTTGAATCGAACCAAAACTATTCCACAATGAATTTAGACATCCGCTGGCAACAACGCTTTGAAAACTACGAAAAAGCCTACGGGCGCCTCAACGTGGCACTCATGATTTCCAACCCCTCTGACACTGAGTGTGCCGGTATTATTCAATTCTTTGAGATTACCATTGAGCTGGCATGGAAAACCCTCAAGGACTTTTTAATATCAGAAGGCTTCGAGATAAAAAGCCCAAGAGAAGCCATAAAAACAGCTTTTCAGAATGGATATATCAATAATGGAAATACATGGATAGACGCCCTCAACAACAGAAACCTGTCGGTGCATACTTATGACGAAGAAATGGCCATAGAATTAACAGAAAAAATCAGAGCCCACTATTTCCCACTATTAACATCATTCAAAATATGGGGCGAACAACAAATAAGCCAATAAGCATTCCGGGCATAGAGAACCACCACATGGACCTCATTTTAAAATCCCTGAAACAATTCCCCGAAATTGAAACGGCCATCCTTTTTGGCTCCCGGGCCATGGGCAATTACAGACCTGGCTCTGATATTGATTTGGCCATTAAGGGCAGCCAAATAAACCAAGCCACATGTTCTGAACTCTCAGGCCTACTCAATGAAGAACTTCCCCTCGCATGGTACTTTGACATCATACCGTTTGAGACCATACAAAACAGTAGTTTAACAGACCACATCAACCGTGTAGGTATCGAAATTTACACAAACACATAAATAATTTGCACAACCAATAGTGCAATTATTTTAAAAAGTGTTGATTCTGTTGTGCATTTTGTACCTTTGCTAAATATAACTCCAAAGCCATGAGGACACTTTATCAGAAATTTGAAACACTTTTACAAAATACAAGCACCGACTTTAAGCGTTATCTGTACCACGAAGTCGCCTGGGATAGCCGAATGACAGGCATCATTGGTCCCCGTGGTGTTGGTAAAACAACCATGATTCTGCAATATATCAGCGAGCATTTAGACAGTAAAAGAGCCCTGTATGTATCGGCCGACGACATCTATTTCAGCGATAACAAACTCCTTGATTTAGCCGACGAGTTCTATAAAAATGCAGGAGAATACCTGTTTATTGATGAAATACATAAATATGGCAATTGGTCCCGGGAATTGAAAAACATATACGATTCCTTTCCCAAGCTAAAAGTCGTATTTACAGGATCCTCGGTATTGGATATACTCAAAGGCACTGCAGATTTAAGCCGTCGTGCCCTTATTTACAAACTTCAGGGACTCTCCTTTCGGGAATATTTAAAACTGTATCATCATTTCGATTTTGAAGTCTATTCCTTAAAACAAATCATTGAAAACAAAGCAAAACTCAAAGGCATAGAACATCCGTTACCATTGTTCAACGACTATTTAAATCGCGGTTACTATCCTTTCGGAATCGAAAATGAAATGCATTTACGTTTGGGACAAATCATAGTTCAAACCCTGGAAACAGACATTCCACAATACGCCAATTTAAATATTGGAACCAGTCGAAAACTAAAAAGATTACTTTCCATCATAGCCGAGAGCGTGCCCTTCAAACCCAATTTTTCAAAAATAGCAGAAATAATTAATGTGAGTCGCAATTCGCTGGACGACTATTTTTCATACATGGAAAAAGCAGGGCTAATCGGGCAGCTACGCAACGAAACAAGCGGCATTCGAGGGTTAGCAAAAATTGACAAAGTATATTTAGACAACACAAACATTATATTTAACCTGGTTGGCGACCAATCCAATATCGGAAATATAAGAGAAACCTTCTTCTTCAATCAAATGCGGGTAAAGAATGAAGTAATAGCTTCCAGAAACGCAGATTTTGTCATAGACCAGTACACCTTCGAAGTTGGCGGCAAAAACAAGCAACAAAGCCAATTAGAAAAAGACGGTCAATCATTTGTAGTAAAAGACGATATAGAATTTGGTTACCACAATGTTATACCACTATGGGCTTTTGGATTAAACTACTAACCCAAAATTGCTAAAGGCATCCATTTTTGATAAATTTGAGCACTTAAACGGAACCAAAACCATCCGCAATGAATATAGACATCCGTTGGCAACAACGCTTTCAAAATTTTGAAAAAGCATTTAAGCAATTGAAGTTTGCAGTTGAACTGGCCAATGAAAGAACACTAACGGAACTGGAAAAACAAGGCTTAATCCAGGCTTTTGAGTTTACACACGAGTTGGCTTGGAAAACCATGAAAAATTTTCTCGAAAGCAAAGGACAACAAAACATATATGGCTCGAAAGACACATCCCGACTGGCCTATAACCTGGCGCTCATATCTAATGGAGAAATATGGATGGATATGATCAACAGCCGTAATCTATCCTCCCTTACTTATGATGAAGAAACAGCCGACGCCATTCTGGAAAAAATAGTCAATAACTATTTTGAAGCGTTCGAGAATTTTCATCAAACAATGCTCCATCACAAAACTGGACAATGAATTTCGGGCTGTCAGATAAAAACTTAAAAAGCATCATTGATGCTTTAAAGCTTCATCCGGAAATAGAAGCTGCCAAAATATTTGGTTCGCGGGCCTTGCAAACCAATAGACCCGGTTCCGACATTGACATTGCGCTATTCGGAGAAGGTATTACCATTAACAACACTACTAAGCCTCATTAACACTTTCGATGAATCAGACATGCCCTATTTGGTCGATAATATTAACTATAACAGCATAAATAACAATGATTTAAAACAACATATTGACCAAAAAGGCATCACCATTTACAATAAACAGTCCATGTAACCCCCATTAACGTTCGTTTCAAGAAAACCATCCAAAATTGCTTATTGCATCCTTTTTAGATAAATTTGTAAGGCTTGATACAAGTCATCAGTAAATATGAATTTTGCATCCAATTAAACTTTATCACCATGAAAACACTAAGCTCTATAACCATCGATATTCCATCAGACCTTTTGCTTGCTCTGAATACGGATGAAGTAGAATTGAAACAAAACATAAAAATTTCTTTGGCTATCCATTTATATCAACAAGAAAAGCTAACCATAGGAAAATCAGCGCAATTAGCAGGTTTATCACGTTTAGAATTCGATAAACTATTAGCTAATAACAAAATACCTGTTTCACTTTTAGGAATAAAGGATATCGAAAATGACGTAAATAAATTATTGTAACCCAAATTATCCCCACGCAAAAATGAAAAACGGAATTGTCATAGCAGATGCCGGCCCCATCTTTTCATTAGCAATACTAGGAAAATTGGAACTTCTTAATGCTTTATTTAGTGAGATAAAAATACCTCACGCCGTTTGGGAAGAAATAACATTAAACGAAAACACCGAATTCTACGAGTACGTTCATAACTTCTTTAGCCCAAAAGCATGTGACATAAAGGGAATAAACGACCTCACTCTTATTATGGATTATGGAGAATCGGAATCAGTCATCCTTTACAGAGAGGTTAAAGCAGACTTTCTCCTAATTGATGACAAAAAGGCAAGGAAAATTGCAGAAAACTTCGGAATAAATTGCATTGGAACAATTGGCCTATTGGCTGGTGCCAAAAGAAAAGGGTTATTGGAAGAATTAGCTCCACTATTCAGGACTCTTATTGAAAGTAAACGCTATTACTCAATTGAGCTTCTCAATCAAATCCTAGTCAACCACAACGAGTTACCTTTGACAACAGAGTAGCTTCTGTCAGCGCGCGTTTCTCTGCGCTCCCTATTAGTAACTCGTGCCTTTATAAACAACCTTTCTACTTCAACAAAAAATATGTATTTTTGACAATACAGATTTTAAGTGAATAGCGTTTATGCTTGAAAAGAATTCGTTCACATGAAAACATTAACAGACATACAAAAGACACTTGCCACTCATAGACAGTTGCTTTATGAAAAATACCCCATTCAATCAATGGCCATATTTGGGTCTTATGCCCGTAAAGAACAAAATGACCAAAGTGATTTGGATTTAATGGTTGAATTTAGTGGCAAAATTGGGATTAGATTTGTTGATCTGGCCGATGAGATTGAAAAGTTAATCGGCTTAAAAGTCGATTTAGTTTCAAGGAAAGGAATTAAAGAAAAATACTTTAAAGCCATTCAATCAGACCTAATCTATGTCTAAACGAGACCGAATATTGCTCATTGAGGACATGCATGATGCTGCCTTAAAAATCAAGCGTTATACTGAAGGTATGGACTATGATTTTTTTTTAAAGGATGAAAAGACCATTGATGCTGTAGTTAGAAACTTTGAAATCATAGGAGAAGCTGCAAAAATGATCTGAATATCTACATTGAATGGATTGAATACCTTTTGGAGCAAGGAAATACATGAAGCCCCCTTAGCGTCAATTAGCAACACCCGCTACTCCCTCATTAAAAAGCCGTTTAAAAAAGCAATTTCCCCACTGCAACTAAACACCTCCACGCCTCGTAATTAACAGTAAATGCCCTATTTTAAATCCAAAACGGACAAAAAGGGACATCTGAAAATTGATTACAAGTTGAATAATTCTCATAAAAAAGTTCGGGTTTTAATACTGCTGGTACAATTTTAGTAGATACTATTGTTTATACAAACTGTTGTTATACATTTGTATAAACAGCAATGCCATCTAAATACAAACATCATGACGCATACAACACTCAAAAAATGGGGTAATAGTTTAGGCCTTAGAATTCCTAAAACAATTCTTGCAGAAAACAAGCTCCAGGAGGGCACACTTTTTATCGTCCACTCTAAAGATGGCAGAATTATTCTGGAGCCGCAAAGAAGGAAAGTTCGGGAAGGTTGGGCCGAGGCAGCAAATCAAGCTCATGCCAATGGGGATGATAAGACGATGATGGACTTTCCCAATGAGTTTGACCAGGAGGAATGGACATGGTAGAGATAAACCAATATGATATTTTTTGGGCTAATCTGGATCCTACCGTTGGCCATGAGATACAAAAAACGAGGCCTTGTGTTATTATCTCTCCAAATGAGCTTAATAAAGGCCTGGGAACTGTATTGGCAGCTCCTTTGACCAGCACCATCAAATCTTATCCTTTTAGGGTAAAATGCAAGGTTTCCGGAAAGATGGGATCTATCGCCTTGGACCAAATACGTTGCATCGATAAAAGCCGGTTGGCAAAAAAAATGGATCAGTTATCT
>DHVH01000047.1 GCA_002412555.1 Marinilabiliaceae bacterium UBA5213
CGTTGATGCCATCAAACATGATGTATTCAAAGGAGATGCGGCGCTGGCGACCAAAGTCGTATTCCCGCAATAGGTCAATCACATTTTCGATGCTGTAGACCTGCTGGATGGGCATGAGTTTTTTGCGTTCCTCGTCGAAGGGCGAGTGCATACTGATGGCCAAATGCGCTTCACTTTCTTCAATAAAGCGCCGCATGGCTGGTATTACGCCAATGGTGGAGACATTGATGCGGCGCGGACTCCAGGCAAAACCCCAATCCGACGTCAGAATGTCAATGCTCTTGAGCACCTCTTCAATATTGTCCATGGGTTCGCCCATGCCCATGTAAACCACATTGGTCAGCTCATCCGTTTCGGGAATGCTGCGTATTTGATTAACGATTTCTCCGGCGGTCAGCTGGCTTTGAAAGCCTTGTTTGCCAGTCATGCAAAACAGGCAGCCCATTTTACATCCCACTTGCGACGAAACGCAAAGCGTTTTCCGATCTGTCTCAGGAATGTAAGCCGCTTCAAGAAATAAGTTGCGGTGAGCCGGGAAAAGGTATTTCTTGGTTCCGTCTACCGACACTTGCTCCTTGCTGGGCATGGTCAGACCCATGTCGTACCGGTCGGACAACAATTCCCGGGCCTTTTTTGAAAGGTTTGTCATATTTTCTATGCTGCCCGCCTTCTTTTTATATAGCCAGTCGGCAATTTGCGTGGCAGTAAACCCGGGCATCCCCAGCTCTTTTACCACTGCCCGCAATTCATCCAGTGTCTTTCCAAAAAGTACCTCTTTGTTGGTCATCTAAAAATATATTTCTGCAATAATGTGCTCAAAGGGAACCCCTCTGCTAAGGAGCAAATCACTTACCTCAACTACCATATTGGCATTTCCGCAAAGGTAATACTTTCTTTCGGGCAATATATTATCACTTTCCATTATGAAAGTAGTGAGGCGTCCAGAAACTACTTCCTCACTGCTTTCTGCGGTACAAAACCGCAGATAATCAGGCCCCATTTTTTCCTTAAACAAATCAGAAAAGTAAAACTGATTCAGAAAACGGGCGCCATGTAGCAGGGTTCGGTTTTCAAATTCACCCGATTCGGCCATGGAAATAAATGGGGCAATGCCTGTACCGGTAGCTATCCACCAGGCACCTTCGGGCGTCTTGGTGAAGCGACCAAAGGGCGCTGAAACGTAGAGAGTGTCTCCTGCTTGTAATTTGGACATGGGCGGTGTCAGTTGCCCCTCAGGATTGACATCGAACAAAATGCGCAGGGCCGACTGATTCCTTCCCGAAGCAATGCTATACAGGCGCAAATCATCATTGGGGTTCATGGCTGCCGCAACCACCTGTCCCGGTATAAATTCGCTCTTCTTTTCCACTTCCAGTGCAAAAACTCCTGGTGTGATTTCACGGTTGGAAAGCACCTTTGCCGGTAAAACTTCCTTTCTTCTTCTGACGACTTCTGCCATTCTTAACTATGCCTTGAAGTGATCAAAACCGAACAGTGACTGACTGGCTTCGCTCACTTATATTATTAAAACTATCAATGGTGGCCACCGAAATGCTGTAGCGGCCTTTTTTTTCAGAAACTAAAGGACTTGGCCGGTAAAACCGGTTGGTGGTAATGAACCAAACTGCCTGATCTTCGTCATTGTCAATAAACACTATGTACTTCAATGGTTTAGAGATGGTGTTGACGTTGAATGGTGCTTCCCAGGTAATGATGCCCCGCCTGTGGCGCACATTTGAAACAGGCTGAGGGGGTATATTGTTCAGCCATGGCATTGGAGGAGTGAGGGCAGGAGTTTTGTATATAGAATCCTGAAGGAGGCTGTTCAAGTTATTATTTGCGCGCATAAAGTGCTTGTGGCTGTAAAAGGCGCTGCCTTTTACATTTTTCAGCTGTCGGGTATATGCCAATTGGTCTTTTAATTCCTCGGGATTGTCCCAATGCTTCTGGGTGCCATTTATTTTATAGATCCCATGTCCGATGTACAAATGGCGGTTGGTTACATTTAGGTTCCACCAGTCGGCCAATTTTATAAAATTGGCCGCTTCATCGCGGGTAGACCAGTATAGCTGCGGAACCACATAATCGATCCAGCCCATTTCTGCCCATTTTATGACATCTGCATAGAGGTGGTCGTAGGAGGTAACCCCTGCACGGGAATCGCTGCCACGCGGGTCGTCAGCAATGTTTCGCCATACGCCAAAGGGACTGATGCCAAATTTAACCCAGGGCTTTACTTTATGGATGGTTCGGTTAGCCTCTTCAATAAACAAGTCAATGTTGTGCCGGCGCCAATCATGCATGCTCAGGGGAGCCTCGTAATCCAGTTGGCTGATATAGGTGGCTGTATCGTTGAATGCTTCGCCGTTGGCGGGGTAGGGGTAAAAGTAATCGTCAATGTGCAGCCCATTAATGTCATAGCGTGAAACCAGATCGGTAATGACCTGGAGGATATGTTGGCGCACTTCAGGCAAGCCGGGATTGTAGTAGAGTCGTTTGTTGTGTGTCACCGTCCAGTGCGGATTTACCAGGGCCGGGTGTGAAATGTGTAGAGGCTCATCGCTGTGCAACGCCGCCCTAAAAGGATTGATCCAGGCGTGCAATTCCATGTTGCGCTTGTGACACTCCTCAATCCAGAATTTTAGCAGGTCGAAGGACTGGTCGGGAGGCAATCCCTGCTGTCCGGTAAGGTATTTCGACCATGGTGCCAAGGCACTAGGGTAAATAGCATCGCCGGCGGGTCTGACTTGCAGTATAATGGCATTCATGCCCATGGCATGATGAGCAGAAATGATATCGAGGGCTTCCCTCTTTAAGGCGCTAATGCTTAAGCCCGGTTTGGATGGCCAGTCGATATTGGTAACGGTGGCCACCCATACCCCCCGAAACTCATATTTAGGCAAGGAGGAGGCCCGTATTTGTGAAGATAATAGAAAGACGGATATCAATAGTGAGGCACAGAATATGCGTGACGGCATTTTGTTCATAGGTTCATTTTATAATAATGTGGACCAAGATAATTGATTTTCTTTTAAAAAAAATCACTTGCCTATTTCAAAGGTATTCGCCAAATTTTTACGATGTTTGTAGTTATTAACTGAATTTAAGGATTGTGCCGAAATAATAGGATGTTTCATAGTAGTCATATTATCTCAATACAAACCCTTAGTCAAAATCCTCTGCATGTTTTTTTGGTTTAAAAAAGCGCATCAAAGCTCCATTAGTAAGAAAGTTTTCAGGGGTTATATCATCATACTATTGTTGTTGGTATTGGTTTCGGGTGCCACAGTTTTTGGTGTGCAGCGCTTAAATGGCTGGATTGACAGTACCGAGAAAGTTGACAATCTACTTCACCAGATTTATCTGGCTCGTATAGAAACCAAAAGTTTTTCATTAAGCAGCGATACCTCCTATGTTGCAGAGGTGGATCGATTAACCGATGAAATTTACAATGCACTGGAGGAGGCCCGGGGGAGCCGACTTTATGCGCAAAGTCGCCTGGAGCTGGAGTCGGTTGACGCATGGATCAAGGATTTTCACGATTACTGGACCCTGTTTGTCCGCTTGAAGCAAGAACGGCTGCAATCGGAAAAGCGCATGGATGCGCTTTTCCAAAATATTTTTTTGGCTGCACGGGAACCCTTTCCGCGACTTTTGTCCACTCAGCAATACTTAGGTAACAGTGTTGACTCTCACAACGATTTGCTGTTTCAACTGCTACATTTGAAGGAGGTTGAGAAAAAAATGTGGAATTACCCACAGGACCTTGTCAACCCGGATTCTGTAAAGGTCATATTCAGGAGAATAAGAGCACTTATACCACCCGAAGATGTTGTAGCACCTGATTCCAGAGCCGGAGTGGCGCTTCGTGCCTTGGGCAGTGATTTGGCGAAATACCAGCATGTCATGCTGGAGTTGGTCGATGATATTTATGAGCTTCAGGAAACAGAGGACATGATGGTACTTAGTGCGCTCACCATTCAGGTAGCAGGTGAGCGAGCCAATAGTCATCAAACCCTGGCCATGGAGCGTTGGTCAAAATGGAGCAAATGGTCCTTGTTATTCATTATGCTGGCCGCTGTAGGCGTAGGTTTTTTTATGGCCTGGTGGTTTATTCGTCGTGTTCGCAAGGATGAACAGCATCGGGAAGCCAAGGATAATTTATTGCAAGAAAACCGAAAGCTGCTCAACGACATCATCAACAACAGTGCCTCTCTTATTTATGTTAAAGATATAGAAGGGCGATATACCTTAATTAATCAGCCCATGGAAGAAATTCTGGGGGTAGAGGCTCACCGCATAATTGGCCGTAGAGATGATGCTATTTTTCCTTCAGAATATGCCATTGTTATCAATCGAAATGATCAGGAGGTGATTGCCAGTGGAAAGCCGGTTCAGGTCGAGGAATTTTTGCCTTCTCCTACCGGCAGGCGAACCTTCCTCTCCAATAAATTCCCCATTCAGAACCCCGATGGAAAAACGGTGTCTTTGGTTTGCGTATCTACTGATATTACCGTACTGCGCAAAGCCTTGTCGGATCTGGAGCGAAGTCGCGAAAATTACCACAACATAGTCACCAACGTACCCGGCATAGTTTATCACTGCCATAACGATGCCCGCCGCAGCATGTTGTTTATTAGTGGTGGTGTAGAAAAATTGATAGGATTGGGCATTGATGCCTTTATTACCGAGGGGCAGTCGATTATGCCCTTTGTCGACAGTGATGATGTTAAAAAGGTGCGTGAGAATATCCGACAGGCCGTTTTGCGCCAGCGTCCTTATGAAATTGAATACAGAATACGAGATCTTTACGGGCAGCGCAAGTGGGTATATGAGAAGGGACTTCCCGTGTATGAACCTGATTCCACAAAAGTAACCTTACAGGGTGTTATCATTGACATTACGGCGCAGAAAGAAGCCATGTCGGAGTTGATGATGCGCGATAAATTGCTCGAAGGGGTTTCAGAAGCCGTCAAGGAATTGATTGTCAATCAAATTCCCGAAGAGGCCATACTTAAGGCCTTGCGTGTGATGGGCGAGGGTGCAGGAGTGGACAGGGCTTTTGCTTTTTCCAATGAAAGATCTGACCAATCGGGCAAGATAGTCATGCAGCACCTTGTGGAATGGGATAAGGCCGTATTGGAACCTGTTTATAAAGAAAGTTTTGAACCGCTGCCCTATGAAGCTATTTCAACCACCTGGTTTCATCGCTTAAGTGAAAAAAAGGAAGTGACCGTTACCATGCGGCAGGCCGAACAAGGTGAGTTGATGTTTTTGAAGCGGCTCAATGTGACTTCAGTAATGTTAATGCCCGTGTTTGTGCACGACCGGTTTTGGGGCTTTATTGGCTTTGGCTACGGCTTAAGGGGTGGAGCCTGGAATGAATCCCACAAAACCTTGTTCAAAGCCTTTGCGGTGACGTTGGGGATTGTATTAACACGCAATGAGGGTGCCGAGGAATTGCAGAAAGCCAAAGAAGCGGCAGAAGCAGCTACGCATGCCAAGAGCGACTTTCTGGCTCGTATGAGCCATGAAATAAGAACCCCGCTGAATGCCATCATTGGCTGGACGCATCTGGGACTCGAGAAACTTGATATTCCAGGTCATTCCAATTATCTGAAGCGCATTCAGTCCTCTTCCCGATCCTTATTGGGGATTATCAATGACATCCTTGATTTTTCAAAAATAGAAGCCGGCCGCCTCGAATTGGAATCCATCGATTTTGATTTGGAATCGGTGATGCAAAATTTGGCTGACATTGTTTACTTCAGAGCCAACGAAAAGGGCTTAAGCCTGGTTTTTGATTATTCGCCAAATGTGCCCTTGAACCTGATTGGCGACCCTTTAAGATTGGAGCAGGTACTGGTCAACCTGGTCAATAATGCCATTAAGTTCACCGATCAGGGCGAGGTGATAGTCAAAATCAGGACCAAACCCGTTGGAGCCGATCAGCTTGAAATGCTCTTCTCTGTCTCCGATACCGGTATTGGTTTAAAAGATGAACAAAAGAACAACCTGTTTAAAGCCTTTTCACAAGCCGATGTATCCATTACCCGTAAATATGGGGGAACAGGATTGGGCTTGGCAATTTGTAAAAGACTGACCAGTCTGATGGGTGGAAAAATATGGGTAGACAGCGAATATGGTGTGGGCAGTACCTTTTCATTTACCGCCCGGGTGGGTAAACAGCCCGTTCAGAAAAAGGAGCAAATGTGCCATGCCTTTGAAGGCGAAGGGGATACAGTGTTGATAGCAGATGCCGGAAAATCTGCCGCCAAGAGTTTTCAGCACATGCTGCAGGACTTTGGATTTACCGTTAAGCGTTTGAGTTCTGATAAAGCGCTGTGGCGCGAATTTGATCGCATTGAACAGGTGGATCCCTACAGAATTGTGTTCGTCGATAAAAATATTTTTGGTGACAATGAGGCTGCTGGGTTAAAGGCATTGCTCGACTATAAAGATGCCTATGAGGATCTAGTGTTCTTGTCCACCCCCTTCAACGAAGGACAAATCATCAATAGCTGGACCGGTAATTCCGAGCCCATTTTGCTCAACAAACCGGCCAATTATTCTTTGCTCTTTGAATGTTTGATGGACGTATTAGGGGGAGGTGGATCTAGCCATACTTCCACAGTAAAAAAACGTGTTTACCGCGACTTGCTGCGTGAGAAGCAGCCGCTGAAAGCCCTGGTAGTGGACGATACCGCCAGTAATCGCAGTCTGGCCACCGAGCTGCTGGATATGGCCGGTATCAGCACCGATGTGGTAGCCGGAGGTAAGGAAGCCTTGGCCTTAGCTCGCAGTCTAAAAGGTGAATGCCATTACGACATTGTGTTAATGGATATCAATATGCCCGAGATGGATGGCTATGCCGCCACCCGAAAGCTCAAGAAAATTGAAGGCTGGGAAGAAGTACCCGTGGCGGCCATGACCGCCGAAGCTTTTGGTGATGTGGAAGCTTTGTGTTTGCAGGCAGGTATGGTAGGGTTGGTAGCCAAGCCTATTGACCCGGAGGATCTTTTCAGAGTGATTTATCATTTGGTTTTTGGAGCCGAAGAGGACCATCCAAAAGAAGTCTCCACAGCGGAAGGAGAGACTGCTCATGTTGATTTTCCTGAAATTGATGGTCTCAATGTGCAGGCCGGTATTCGCCGGATGGGAGGCCGGTCCGATTTATACAAGCGCTTACTTAAAGGCTTTTGCCACGACTATAAGCACTTTGGCGCCTACCTTCATGAGCTGCAGGAAGGGAATGACAAGGAAACCTTGGGGCGCCTGCTGCACTCATTAAAAGGCATAGTGGGCACCATGGAAGCGGAGGTCTTATATCCACTGGCCATTGATACTGAAAAAGCCTTTAAAAAGGAGCATTCAGATTTCCCGATTTATTCTGCCCGCCTGGTATCAGAGGTCGCCAGAATGATTGAAACCCTTCAGGAACTCCCATTTGTGAATTAATTTGGCGGCACGAGTTGTTAATCGGCTGTGCCGCTTTGCGCGCAAAGAAACTCGTGCCAACGCCATCTGATCTTCGTTCACGCCAACCTCACGCCCGTTCCTCGTTAGCGCGGTTTTGTGAACCGTGCGGTGCCAACCTCGTGGATTAAAAACTTGATATCTTTAGAACTTAGTTGGCAACTGTTCGCATTTTTTTTCGTATTATTAAGATAGTGCCCAAATTTCATTGTCTGAAATAATATGATTGCTATGTATAAAATACGCTTGGTTAAGTCTTTTAACATGCGCTCAATGGTGATTGCTGCGCTGCTTGTCCTTTTAAACAGCTGCTGGGTCAGTAATGAGCCGGCTGCTCTTCCTGCCATGCCACTGATATCCGTTGAATTTGAAAATGAGATTCGAAATAGCGGCATCATGCCTGTAGTGTTTCGGGGAGATGGAAACGTCAGTTACATGGAGGGTGTAAGTGGACAGGCATTGGACTTATCCCATACAGCAAAGTATCGAAAACCTGTAGTACTGGCCAATGATCATCACAGTAATTTGACCGATTATCCGGGAATAACCATTCTTGTTTGGGTCAGGTTATCTCCCGATGATTACAGTCCTTACACCATTCTCTCGCAGAAAGATGAATTTGAAGATTTTGAACCCTTTGGATGGAGCCTAACCACAGGAGTAGGTGGCTCATGGGGTTGGTGGATTTCTGATGGTATTCACCAAAACTCTTACCGGCCCACGGTCAACCGACAACCAATCAATGATGGCGAATGGCATTTATTGGGATTCTCTATTGACTTTGCCACAAAAGAAGCCCGCCTGTTTTACGATGGCATAAATGTGGCCATTTACTCTTTACAACATGAAGATTTAAATTTCTTTGATAAGCCTCTTTTTCTGGGAGCTGATCCCTTTTCTGCCGATCCTGTTCTGGATACCTTTAACGGGAGTATGGATGAATTAACGGTGTGGAGTCGTGTGTTATCACCTGCTCAGGTAGATGCCCTTTACCGTCAGTATCGGGAACCCAAACAGAAACCAATCACAAAAATGCCGGATTCGCTGACAGTGATGAGCTGGAATATTTGGGGAGGTGGTATGCGAGAAGGAAGGCACGTAGGAGTGAAACGTGTGGCTGAGATGATAAAAGCATCGGGAGCTGACATCGTGTCCATGCAAGAGACCTTTGCTTCAGGTCCATTAATCGCCGACGAGCTGGGCTTCTATTTTTACCAGCGAAGTGAAGGTTTAAGTGTTTTGAGTCGTTATCCTTTGGGTGAGACCTACAATATTTACCGATCAAGGGTTTCAGGCGCCATAACTATAGAATTGCCACGAAACAATCAGGCGGTATTTTGTCCGGTTTAT
>DHVH01000057.1 GCA_002412555.1 Marinilabiliaceae bacterium UBA5213
GCAATGGCGTCGCATTTGCTTTTGGTGCGACTGGCCAGTAATATTTCAGAAAAAACTTCCGGCAAACCGGCCATTTTGTGAACCACTACAGTTCCTACGCCACCGGCGCCAATAACTAATACTTTTCCCATTTTATCTATGCAATTTTTACCCGGTTAATAATCGTTTTTTTTGAAGCGCAAAGAAATAAAAAAAATAGCCATTTGATTCTTTTGCCAAGGCTAAATATAAGAAAATGAAACGGAGTCTGCAAAAGGTTCATTTTTTATCATTAGAGTTGTAAGCACCTGATTTTGGTCATGTTTAATTTTTATTACGTTTTAGGATGACCGGCAGTTTAAAAGTTTCTCTAACTTGTCAACCATTAGGGCAGTCAATTTGTTTTGTCACAGAATTTTTTAAAAAAAACTGACTATGAATCGCGTATTGTTGAATGGCTTGTGGGTGATCGTATTTCTATTTTCCGGCTTGGTCGGGGGGCAGAATTTGCTTGGGCAAAATGTTAATAATGAGATTGTAGCTTTCTATAATCTGGAGAATCTTTTTGATACTATAGACACACCTGGGGTGAACGACCTTGAGTTTACACCAGAGGGAATTAAGAATTGGGACTCGGAAAAATATTGGACTAAAATTGACCAATTGGCTAAGGTGATTGCTAAGCTTGGTGTTGAATACAATGCAGCCGGTGCATCCATATTCGGTCTTTGCGAAATGGAAAACCGGGAAGTGCTGAAGGATCTGGTCAATGCCGATGCGATTAAAAATAGGGGATATGCGATTATTCACTACGATTCGCCTGATGAAAGAGGCATTGATGTAGCGCTTTTTTACCGACCGGAAGTTTTTCAACCCGAACGGACTTCCTCAGTTCCCTTGTTAATTAAAAATGAAACAGGAGAACAGATTTTGACACGTGATCAATTGGTAGTTTCGGGACTGCTCAATGGGGAAAGGATGCATTTCATTGTCAATCACTGGCCTTCGCGTTATGGCGGCGAAGAGCGCAGTCGCCCCTTTAGAATTGAAGCGGCGCGCTTAACCCGGGCCATAGTCGATTCCATTATGGGCACCGACCGAAATGCCAAAATCATTGTTATGGGCGATTTAAATGATGATCCAGACAATGAAAGTGTGCGCAAGCATTTAAATGCCCATTCCAACAGGTCAAAAGTAAAAAGAAATGAGCTGTTTAACGCAACCGGCGTTTTGTTTGAGGAGGGTCAAGGGACGCTACCTTACCGGGGAAGCTGGAACATGTTTGATCAAATGATTGTCTCCAAGCCACTACTCAAGTCCAGAAGGGGGGCCTATTATTTCGATTCTGTGCATATTTTCAAGCCGGAGTTCCTGCTTCAGCAGGAAGGCAGATACAGGGGGTATACCTGGAGGACTTATGTTGGCAATAATTACCATGGTGGCTTCAGTGATCACTTGCCGGCCTATATTATTCTAAAGAAGAGGTAGGAGGTTCTGTCTATGGAGGTTTGTATTGTGATAGGCGTACCGCTTAAAACGCAGTCTTTTGGTAAAATTTTATAGCCCCCGTCTTCCTTCCTATTCCTTATTAGCTAGTCAATGTATTAAAGATCGTTTGAGAGGTTCAACCTTAAGTTGAACCTATGGCTTGTTTATATATAAAGGCTCTTTTCTTTGATATAGTCATAAACCCCATGCGGTAATAAAAACCGTATGTTTTTGTTTTCATGCAGGGCATCCCGAATCATGGTTGAGGATATTTCAAAAAGCGGCGCCTGGATGATTTGAATGTTCGTGTGGTTTATTGCTTGATCCAGAGAATATCCGGGACGCGGATACACCAATAATTGATATTGCTTCAGCAAGCGTTCCGGTTCTTTCCACTTGTCGATGGCCAGCAGGTTGTCGGCTCCCATAATCACAGAAAATGCGTGGTCGGGAAAGGCCAGTGATAACTGATCCAGCGTGTCAATGGTATAAGAAGGACGCGGCAGGGAAAATTCAAAATCACAGGCTTTAAACCGAGGCTCCATTTGTATGGCCAACTGGATGATCCCTAAGCGCAGATTTTCATCCAGAAGATCAGCGGATTCCTTAAATGGGTTGAGCGGAGTTACCACGAACCAAATTTCATCCGGTTTTTCGTATTCCAGAATGTAATTGGCCAGCGCCAAATGGCCAATATGCACTGGGTTAAATGAGCCGAAAAGGAGACCAACCTGCTTCATTCAAAAATTGTTTTAGATCAAAGGTTATTTTTGTTGAATAAAATGGCTCACCAGTTGTTCTGTTGCACGATAAGCATTTTCCAAAACATCATTGATGATGATATGATCAAATTCCTTAGCGTACAAGAGTTCCTGCGTGGCTTTGGCCACGCGCTTTTCAATGACTTCCGGACTGTCTGTGTTTCTGTTAATAAGTCGCTTACGTAATTCTTCCACCGAAGGGGGTTGAATAAACAGCGACAAGGCCTCATGCCCATACAGCTTTTTGACGTTTACGCCGCCCACCACATCCAAATCAAACACCACATTTTTTCCGGCATTCATCAAGCGCTCCACTTCACTTTTCAAAGTCCCGTAGCAGGTGCCCGAATATACTTCTTCCCACTCGAGAAACTCTCCGTTTTGGACCCTGGTTTTAAAAGTGTCATGGTCTAAAAAGTAATAATCCACACCATCCTTTTCGTTGATTCTGGGTGGACGACTGGTAGCAGAAATGCTGAAGGCCAAATTTAAATCTTTAGATAAAAGATGCTTGACAATGGTCGTTTTGCCTGAACCCGACGGGGCTGAAAATATAATGAGCTTTCCTTTTGGCATTTTTTCCATTTTAGAGGATATTCAACATTTGCTCTTTGATTTTTTCCAGCTCATCCTTCATGCGAATAACCAGGCGTTGAATATCTGCATCATTGGCTTTGGAGCCCAGGGTGTTGATTTCCCGACCAATTTCCTGAATGATGAAGGCCAGCTTTTTGCCTACTGGTTCCTCCTCGGCAATGGTTTCGTTAAAATAGTCGATGTGGTTTTTCAGGCGAACCTTTTCCTCTGTAATGTCCAGCTTTTCCAAATAATAAATCAACTCCTGCTCAAAACGATTTTCATCTATGTTTTTTTCGTTCCATTCATCAAGGTTTTCTTTAATTCTGCTTTTGATGCGTTCGATGCGTTGCTTTTCAAAGGGCACAACCTCCTGGCTTAGCGTGTCAATGGTATTTATTCTGGCAGTTATGTCTTCAAATAAGGCAGCACCTTCCTGAGAGCGGTATTCATTGATAGAGGCGATGGCCTGGGTAAGTCCATCTTGTAAAGCCTTCCATTCCTCTTCTTCCAACTCCACCTGTTCCACTTTAAGTGTTTCGGGCAGGGTCAGAATGGTACGTATATAATCAGAGTTGCTGTTTATTTGCAGTTTGTCTGAAAGTTGACTCAGTTGCTTGTAGTAATGTTCGAAGACCTGCTCGTTGATTTGCGGAATTCTATCGGCCAGAAGTGATTCTAAGGTAATGGCTACATCTACTTTGCCCCGCTGCAGTCCGGTCGATATGCGATTGCGCATGTCCAATTCTTTTTCTCTGTAAATGCCTGGAATGCGCAGGTTAAGATCCAGTTGTTTGCTGTTGAGGGATTTGATTTCGATGTGGATTTTTTTTCCGAGCAATTCACAAGTGGTCTTACCAAATCCGGTCATTGACTTTATCATCTGTCTGTGGCTTAATGTTATTATTGGCTGCAAATTTAGGGATTTCTTTTTTGGTCAGCGAATTTTCACTGATTATCACGAATTATGTGAAAGTAATTGAGTTTTTGTATCCACGGGATTCTTGGTAAACCAAGCGGCATAGCCGATAACAAGCTAAGCGCTTCTGATAGATCGGAACTTCGCCTTCGGTTGGAGGTCCCGCATGGCGGGAGCACAGATAACCACAGATTTTATAGGGATGGCGTAGTTTAAAACTACGCCTAGCGGTGCAGGCTATAATATTTTTTGGTTTTTTAAGCAGTTGATTTTTAGTTATGTAGATTGGTTTAATGAATTAATGTTTAATTCTTTTGCAAAAAGATTAAACAAAAATATTTATACGCTGTTAAACTCCTGAAACCATAAACAGATTATTAATTAAAATTCAATGAGATGAAAAAGTATTTAAAATTTCCAGTTTTGGCTGTTGCCTTAGCAGCTTTTGTGCTGTCAGCTTGTGACAGTGATGACGATGACAAGGAAGAAGTAGTTGTGACCAATACTATTGTAGATGTGGCAGTTGCCAATGAAGATTTTTCTATTTTGGTTGAGGCTGTGACCAGAGTTGGCCTGGTTGATGCGCTAGCTAACCCTAATGCGTCTCTTACAGTATTTGCTCCAACAGATGCTGCTTTTTCTGCTTTGTTGACCGAATTGGGAGCTTCAACTCTGGATGATATTTCAGATGAGGTGCTGACTTCTGTTCTGTTGTATCACGTATTGGGTGAACAAAAATCTGAAGCTCAATTGGCCGACGGGTATTATAGTACCCTTTCTGCCGGTCCATCTGAGGGATTGACGCTTTCTTTGTATAAGAATGGGGCAAAATTGAATAACCGTGCTGAAATCACTGCGACTAATGTAATGGCTGATAATGGGGTTATTCACGTTATTGATAAGGTGATTTTGCCCTTATCAATTACCGGGCACGCTGTTGCCAACCCTTCATTTAGCTCATTGGTGGCTGCTGTTGTAAAGGCTGAAATAGATGAAACCCTTGATTCGGATGAGGTTCGATTGACTGTCTTTGCTCCAGTCAATACCGCTTTTGATGAATTGTTGACCGATTTAGATGTCACTCTGGATGATCTGACAGCTGAAGCCTTAACACCGATATTGTTGTATCATGTTATTGATGCCATTGTTCCTTCTTCGGCGGTTACGGCCGGATACTTTCCTACATTGGCCACGGCCTTTGATCAAAATGTATCTCTGGGTATTTCGGTGGATGATGGCGTAGTTCTGAATGGATCTTCCACTGTTGTGGCAGTGGATGTTGTAGCCACTAATGGTGTTATTCACGCAATCGATAAAGTTTTACTTCAGCCCAACATTGTGGATGTTGCCCTCAGTAAC
The DNA here is from genome assembly GCA_002412555.1 of Marinilabiliaceae bacterium UBA5213. Lineage (GTDB taxonomy): Bacteria > Bacteroidota > Bacteroidia > Bacteroidales > Marinilabiliaceae > Geofilum. The sequence continues at coordinate 5,083 of DHVH01000057.1, forward strand.
CCCAACTTCTCTATTTTGGTGGAGGCCGTTGTGAAGGCCGAATTGGTTGAGGCGCTTTCAGGTGATGGACCATTGACTGTATTTGCACCAACAAACGCTGCTTTTGAAGCGCTATTTGCCACGCTTGAGGTAGAAGGAATTGCCGATTTGGACGTAGAATTGCTCACTTCTGTGCTGTTATCACATGTAGTTAGTGGCAATGTCGTATCCGGTGATTTGACCACTTCAAGTGTTCAAACGCTGAACACTGAGAAATCAATTGCTGTTGTGGTGGATGGCGGAGTTACCCTTGACGGAGACATTAATGTGGTTCTGGCAGATGTCCAGACTAAAAACGGTGTGATCCATGTTATTGATGGTGTGATTTTACCATAAGGCAAGCTTGTTGGAAAACACCTGATTTTGTGACTGGCAATAGGTTGAGTATCTAAACGAAATCTCCACTTCCTGACGAACCTTGCAGGAAGTGGAGATTTTTTTACTCTAAAATGCGGCTAATATGCAATACTGTTTTATTTTTGCAGGCATAATTTGAACAAAACCAAGACTTGTATGGTTTATTCATTTGATATATTAGGTAAGAGACATACCATGGGTAAGTATTCAATTAAAGATTTAGAAAAAATTTCAGGCATTAAGGCACATACCATTCGTATGTGGGAGCGTCGGTATAAACTGATAGACCCACAACGAACCGATACCAATATCAGGTATTATTCGGATTGTGATTTAAAGCGCTTGTTGAATATTTCAATACTAAACCATAACGGCATAAAAATATCTCACATTGCCGGATTTTCTGATTCTGAAATTAAAAATCGGGTACTGGATCTTTCAATTGACGGGCGCAGCAGCAATGTGCAAATTGAAAATCTGATGGTGGCCATGTTGGAGTTGGACGAAACCAAATTCTTAAACGCTTTATCAGGAGCCATTATTAAGTTTGGTTTTGAAACCTCTGTGGAAACCATTCTTTTTCCATTTTTGGAAAGGATTGGTGTACTATGGCAGGCAGGCACCATTAATCCTGCTCAGGAGCATTTTATGTCGAACCTCATACGTCAGAAATTGTATGTGGCCATCGACAATGAAATGCAATCGCCCGTGCACAATGGGCCACGCATCATTCTCTTTTTGGCCGAACACGAACAGCACGAGATATCCTTGCTATTTTATAATTTAATTGCCCGCAAAGAAGGTCTGGAGGTTATATACCTAGGGTCTGGTGTTCCTTTGAACGACCTGCAATTGATACATCAATTGCGACCGGCTGACCTGTTCATGACTTCATTTATCTCTGCCATTGACAAAGAAAATCTGCAAAAACTCTTGCTGGAGTATCATCAGTTATTTCCAGATGTTCCTTTCTGGATTTCGGGCTACCAGGTAAGAGAAAATAATCCTGCATTACCAGCAGGTTTTTCAGTTATTCCTCACATTAAAGCATTTAAGGAGGCCGTTAGACTGCTTAAATATTCTGACTAGGAGCTTTGATAAACTTCCTTTTTATTAGTATTTCACAACACCCTTCTTTTTCCATTGTCCACTTTTGTAATACAGCCAGGTGCCGGCCAGTCCAATGAACCATCCCGATGGTATGCTCCACCAAATACCGGATTCTCCAATTTGCCCCGATAAGTACCACGCTATGGGTATGCGTATTACCCAAAGGGATATCAATGTTATGAACATGGGAATTAAGGTGTCCCCGGCGCCACGCAGCATGCCATGCATCACAAACATGGATGAAAATATGATGTAAAAGGAACTGACGATTATTAAATAGTCATGTCCTTGTCGGATTACCTCCGGATCCCCACTGAACATTGCCATCATGTTATTGCCCAAAAGGATGACAATCAGCATGACTGCCAGACTTGTGGCCCAGGCCATTTTAAGGGTGGCCCAAACTCCCTTCCGGATGCGGTCTATTTTATTGGCGCCCAGATTTTGACCAACAAAAGCTGAAAGAGCGGAGGCCAGATTCATAGCTGGCACAACTGCCAGTGCATCTATGCGACTGGCGGCCGTGTAGGCGGCCAGGGTTACCGTGTCGAAATTATTGATAATGCGTATGAGTGCCAACATCCCTAAAGCTACAAAGGTCTGTTGGAACCCCGTAGGCAAACCAATTCTCACACTTTGCCAGAAAGTGTAGGGGTCGAAGGTAAAGGCCTTAACACTGAAATGGATTAAGTGGTCGCGTCGGTTTAAATAAAAAACGGCGGAGATAAACGCGCCGGTCTGTGCCATTACAGTAGCCCAGGCAGCTCCGGCTACGCCCCATTTGAACACAATAATAAAAAGCAGGTCGAGTCCGATATTGGCCACCGTAGCTATGGCCAGAAACAGTAGAGGGGTTCGACTATCGCCCAAGCCTCTCAGAATCGATGATGTACCATTAAAGCCAAAGAAACTGACCATGCCAATCATATATACATTGAAATAGGCCAGTGCGTGTGGCATTACATCTTCGCCTATATTCAGCATTGTAAATATTTCCCGACTAAAATAAATGCCTATAGCCGTAAGCGCTATGCCGGCTCCAAACATGAACAAGTAGATGGTGCCTATGGCTTGTTTTACACGATTGTAATCGCCTGCACCAAAATATTGACTGATGACAATGGTTGCGCCACTGCCAATACCTATAACAAAAGCAATCAGTGTATAGAATATTGGAAAAGAGGCCCCAACAGCAGCTAATGCCTCGGTGCCCAGATAGTTTCCGACAATAATGCTATCAATGATATTGTAGAATTGTTGCAATAGATTTCCAATAACCAATGGCAGTGCAAATTTGAAAATCAGTCCGGCCTCATTTCCCGATGTAAGATCCTTCATCTATTTTCTGAATAATCAATCTGCTTTAGTAACACCTTAGTTATGAGGTGCTAGGTGGTAATGGTTTGTTTAGCAGAGAGTTGGTTGCTTTGCTGTCAATGAATCTACAAAACAACGGAAATTTTTTGTAGATAGGAGATGAATTGGCAGTTTTTTTGTATAAAACCCGCAAGACGTGCTCGGTTTTCTGTATTTGTCTGTTGCCGCAGAATTTTTTATATCAGGTTTTTCAGTTAGTTTTGCATTTCTCTTGGGTTAATCCATACATTGGATGTAGAAGTGCGAGAAAATTGAAATGTCGGCGTTGAAAAGTGGTGTTTATTATTGATAATGTTCAATTTATGTGTTCGAATGAGAATTAAAAGAATCTTATTTGTTGTAGGGGCTTTTTTGGTATTACAACAAAGTCGTGGACAGTCTGCTGTAGAAAACTATTTTCCAAAATTTCATTTGCCGGAATGGTGGTTTGAACCCTTGGATGCAGAATGGTTGCACCAGCAGATGATTCAGGAATCCAACCGGCACAGTCAAAGGATGCAATTGAGGGGTTCTAAAATCCCTTTCTATGCCACTCCTTACATGACTAGTTCCGAGGTTTTGAATATCAGTATTTCCCGGGCTCTCTTGCGATCCAAACTGAACCATCGTCCACTCAACGCTTATCAGTTACAATTTAAACTGAATCCTGCGGGTGGTTATTTTGCCCATGCCTTGCCACTTATTTTTAAAAGTCCGCCGGTTCCCGATTTAATGGATTTTGATTCTGAAGTGAAGCTTACCGCTTTTGAGAAATATCAAAATTTTCTATCGCATCCGGGTGGAGTCGATACCTTATCATCCCAGATGTTTGAGAACGCATTTAGCCGGGAGCGTTTTATGCGTCAGCTATTTATTGCCAGTCCTTCGCTCGTGCAATACGATTGGCATGAACTACCTGACCCACCCTCCATATTTGGTCAGGCTAGCCGGCTTGAACGCAATACCAGTTCGCGTAATTTGGAGCATCTTTTTAGAACTGATAATGTTCAACGGCTCGGGCGCATAGAAAAGGTGCAAATCGTTAAAAGACCCTGGGTTTTTTCCGGTACCGAACATGTTCAGTTTTCTCAGTCTTATTTAAATAATTGGGTGAAGGGGGGGCAGCAATCATTGGCTCTTCTGAGTGATTTGCGTTTTTCAGCCATTTATAAAGATGACAATACCCAATGGGAGAATAGCCTGATTCATAAGATTGGATTTATTGACAGCGACGGAAGCAAATCGCGCATCAACGATGATTTGATTGAGCTCTCGAGTAAGTATGGTGTCAACGCCAGTAAAAGATGGTTTTACAGTTTGCTGTTTAATTTTAAGACACAGTTTTTCGACGGCTACCAGAACAATGACACAGAGAAGGAAAGAGCCATCTCAGCTTTTATGGCACCGGCTTATTGGTCGCTTGCGGCAGGTATGGATTACAAGACAAAGAATTTTACCTTGATGTTATCGCCCTTAACAAGCAGGATTGCAATGGTGCTGGACACTGCAAAAATTGACCAGACAAGATACAGCATCCCTGAGGATAAGAAATCAATGTATTTTATGGGGGGATCGCTTCAGAATAATCTCACCTGGAACATCAGTAAAGAGATTAAGATGACTTCAGCCATGAACGTTTTTTATGATTATTTTGAAAAGGATGATAAGGTACAGGCAGAATGGGATATCATATTGGATATGAAAATAAATGTTTTCCTGAGCACCCGTATCGTCTCTAATTTTAGGTATTATCAAAGTGAATCGAGCAAGTTGCAGGCCAGAGAAAACTTGAGTGTAGCATTTCGGTACCAGTTTTAGTTGGTTGGGTTGAATGTTTTTCAGTTTTAACGTTTTATAACAGTTTTTGCTGGCGCTATCCTTATTTCGGTCATATATTTGTATAGAAAGAACGGAGGTTTTTTCATAGGTTTAGGTTAGGTTAATTAGGTTTAGGAAGAAAAGAGGCTTAAACGGGAAGTGCATCCCCCGGTTTCAAGCCTCTTTTTTTTGGAGTTGTTTGTGGCATGCTAATTGCACTGTATTCAATAGTTTTTTTATAGTTTAGGGTTAGGTTTGGTTAAATGAAGCAGCCCGTCAGGTAGTGGGTACCTGACGGGCTGTTGATTTATAGATTTCTATGTTCTAAGAACAATAAAACTTGTGGAATTTAGTTCCTTTTGTGTCGCGCATAGGTTCTTCTAACAGGTGATCCACCACGCTCACTGCCACGCTCTCCGCCGTCCATCGACTGAACCATCAGCGACATCCCTTTAAATCTGGCTTTTTTGAAAGCCTGAATCAAATGGTGTTCGTGTGAACTCTCTGCTTCGAAGTAAGAAACTTTACTTTGAATATCAATTTTACCAATAGCGATTTTGCGGTCTGGTGTCTGACGATTAATAATGCTGATCAGCACATCCGGACGCAAATTGTTTTTGGCGCCAATGTTAATCGAGTAGCGGGCAAATTTGTCATTTCTTCCAACACCTGCTCCTGCTCCGGTTCTGGGTACTCTTTCTCTTTCAGTACTGCGGGTTTTTCTGTCTGCAGCCGTCACATTTAAATCAGTGGCGTTACTATAATCTTTATGCAGACGGTTGAACTGTGCAGCAATGAATTTTTCAATGATTTCCTCGCGAGAAAGATCTTGCAATTCTGTTTGAATGGTGTGAGCATACTGCTGTATGTCGAACTGCTCAGAATCTGTAGATGCTACACCACGCAAATGGCTTTGCAATCTCAGTTCAAACACTTCGTTGCCGGTTGGAATCTGACGCTTGGTCAGTTTCTTGCCGGTTTGCTTTTCTAAAAAGCCCAGACGACGCGTCTCTGAAGGCGCTAAAATGGCAATTGAAATACCTTTTTTTCCGGCGCGACCAGTTCTTCCGCTTCGGTGAATATAGTTTTCCGGATCATCCGGAAAATGATAATGAATCACGTGTGTCAGGTCATCCACATCCAATCCCCGTGCAGCCACATCGGTAGCCACCAGAATTTGAAGTTTGCTGTTGCGGAAACGTCCCATTACATAATCGCGTTGTGCCTGAGATAAATCACCATGCAGTGCATCGGCATTGTAACCATCGTTCATCAACTTATCTGCAATGTCTTTGGTTTCCTGACGGGTGCGACAAAATACAATACCATAGATATCAGGAGTGATGTCTGCGATTCTGCGCAAAGCCTGATAACTGTTATGTGGTGAAGTCACCACATACTCATGACTGATATCGTCGTTCGAAATGTTCTGGCGACTTACAGAAATGGTTTTTGGCTTATTCATGTGCTTACCTGCCATGCGGCTGATATCCGGTGGTATGGTGGCCGAAAACAGCATTGTCTGCTTGGTATCCGGTGTTTCACCCATGATGGCATCCATCTCTTCTTTAAATCCCATCTTCAGCATTTCGTCTGCTTCATCAAGAATTAAGAAACGGATGGACGATAAATCTAGTTTGTCTCTGCGGATCATGTCATTGACACGTCCTGGCGTTCCTACAACAATATCACACTTTTTACGGATGGCGATAATTTGGTTGTGAATGGGAGCCCCTCCATATACTGGTACTATAGATATAGGTAGGTTGGAGGCAAAAGTGTTAAGGTCCGCAGTGATTTGAAGACACAGTTCGCGTGTGGGGCATAAAATAATGGCTTGAACGCCTTTAGCGTTCAAATCTAATTTGTTTAGGACGGGTAAGCCAAAGGCGGCTGTTTTACCTGTTCCGGTTTGCGCCATGGCTACCAGGTCTTCGTCAGAATTCAATAGAAAGGGAATGGTCTCTGCTTGAATAGGTGTAGGCTTAATGAATCCGATTTTTTCAATGGATTCAAGAATCTCGGGCTTTAGCCCAGTTTCAGAAAATGTTTGCATGTAAAATAAAAAGAATTAAAGGTTTGCAACTCTTGTTTGTTGCAGTAACCCCGTATTATTAAAACCAGGCAGGTAGTCTCTTTTCCTGTCTGAAAGCCCGGTCTCGCCATCTGATCGTCTTTTCCGGATTGTTAAGATACCATGACCGGGAGGGTGGTCTGTTCCGGAAAAATCAGAGTGCAAAAGTAATAACTTATTCTTAAAAACCTTCACCAGTACTATAGATATCCTGCTATTTATGGTTTTTTATGATTTTGCAGGTTAGCTGAAGGGTAAGCTGCTGTGTAAATTCTTTCGTACATTTTTATGTCGTGTTGGCTAAGGGTTTAAAAAAATCCCCTATTGTTGGGATTGTTGGGTGTTATTATGCTTGGTATTTTTGCAGCAGAGTTAAATTTTACAAGCTGCGTAGGCAGTTTTTATTTTGTCTGAAATGAGTCAATCGGTACTTAAATGATTAATTTATACAATATGCGAACTAACTTTTGTTATTTGTTGATTTCTATATGCTTGATTTTAAACCAGAACATCTCTGCTAATGAAAAGACCAGTTCTTATTCAGGGACTGTCTTGAGCAATGGCACGGCGGTTCCATTTGTAGCAGTGTATATTAACGGGACTACCAATGGTACAATAACCGATAAGAATGGCTATTTTTTATTGCAAGGGGATGTGCTTCACGATGTTGTTATTGCCATTCAGGGTTTAGGATACAAAACGACCTATTATGAAGTGGTAGCCGATAACCTAAATAAGGAATTGAGTATTTCAATTGAGCCGGATACTTTGCTGTTGGAACAAGTCTTGGTTTCAGGCAGTCGGGTTGGTGTTTTGCGTCATTTACCCGGTTCAGTCGCTATTATCGATAATAGTAGTTTGAGACGGGCGCAACCGATAAGTGGGAATGAAGTTTTGAGGAATGTAAGTGGCGTAAATGTTGTGGAGGAAGAAGGAGCAGGATTACGCGCCAATATTGGAATAAGAGGATTGGACCCTGATCGCAGTCGCACCGTTCTGGTTTTGGAAGATGGTGTTCCTGTAGCTTTGGCACCTTATGGTGAACCTGAAATGTATTTCACCCCAAACATTGACCGCATGAGCGGACTTGAAGTTTTAAAGGGGAATGGTTCTATTTTGTTTGGACCTCAAACCATTGGAGGGGTTATTAACTATCTTACCCCTGATGCCCCCGAAAACCCTTCCGGGTCCTTGCGAATTAAAGGCGGTGATTTTGGTTATTTTTCTTCCTTTTTTCAATACGGAAATACCATTAATAACAATGGATTTCTGATGAATTACACACGTAAACAGGCGGATAATTTTGGACCAACCCATTTTCGGCTAAATGACTTTAATGTCAAGTTGAACACCAAATTTTCACCCATATCCCAATTAGTGGTTAGAATAGGTGTTTATGATGAAACCTCTAATTCTTCCTACGTGGGTATTACCCAATCTATGTATGATGCAGGTGGTTGGGATGATCAAATAATTGCCCCGGATGATCAGTTGGATGTTAGAAGGTATTCGGTCAGCGCCAGTCATAAGTATTTGCTAACAGAGGGGCTTCAACTCAGTACAACAGTTTTTGGCTACACCACCTCCAGAAACTGGTTGCGACAGGATTTTACCCATAATTCGGAAGCATCCAATTTAACCGGTGTTGTTCATGGTATCGAAGATGGACGTGAAGGAGCCATTTACCTGAGAAATTCGACCGGACAGCGCAACAGGCAGTTTGAAGTGGCCGGGATTGAACCCAGATTGCAATATTTATATGAATTAGGTGGGCGTTCGGCCAAGCTGGATTTTGGGACGAGATTTTTGTATGAACGGGCATTTGAACAAAGGGTCAATGGTACAATGGCCGGAGCATTGTCGGGCAACTTAATCAATGACGAGATTCGTTCGGGAAATGCTGTAAGCCTTTTTGTTCAAAATTTTTGGCGCTTGACGGATCGGCTTTCCTTTACAGCCGGACTCCGAAGTGAGAATATCTGGTATAACAGAGAGATTCACAGAGCCGGTAGCGCAGACCTGTTTGTGACGGCCGATAGTGAGGTTTTTGCTTTAATTCCGGGAGCAGGTTTCAACTATAATTTTTCTAATGAATTTGGACTGTTTGGAGGCATTCATAAAGGTTTTGCACCGCCCAGAATAAAAGATGCCATAAGCGACAATGGTGTGGACTATAAGCTGGATGCCGAAGAAAGTTGGAACAGTGAATTGGGCATTCGCTTTTCTAAAGAAGCTTTTCAATGGGAGATGACGGGTTTTTATATGGATTTTTCCAATCAGGTAATCCCGGTTTCTGAATCATCTGGAGGCGTAGGAGCCGGATATGTGAATGGTGGACGCACCATTCATTCAGGAGTAGAGTCCTCCTTGCAACTCCCTATGGCTTTTCTGGTTCCTGATCAGTGGTCGGGCCACCTGGTAATGACTGGTACTTATGTGCATTCTGAGTTTTCTGATGACCGACATGTTGTATATAAAACAGATGTTGACAATGGAGATGAGGTGTATCAGAATGTCAAGGGCAACAAAACGCCCTACGCCCCTGCTGTCAATTTGGTTGCCGGCATTCAGGTTGAGTCGCCAGGTGGACTAGGTTTAAGTGTTACAGCGAACTATACAGGAAAGCAATTTACGGATGTGCTCAATACCAAAGATGTGGCTCACTGGATAACCATAGATGAGGCTGATGAAGCGTTTTCGTATGAACAAGCCACTATGAATGGCCGCATTGGTCAATTGGATGCTTTTTACACCCTTGGATTGAATGGTTGGTATAAACATCGTGGTGGTTTGGGACTAAACTTCGCAATAAAAAACTTGACCAATCAGCGATACATCGCCTCTCGCAGACCTCAGGGGATAAAAGTGGGGATGCCCCGGTTTGTTTCTGCAGGCTTAACTTTTGATTTTTGATGGATTAATTTTCCCAATTTCAAGTGGTTACCTAACTAATATTAAAAAGTCTGTACATTGACGCCAGCTTACCAAAAGCTCAAGAATCAGCAGTTTTCTTATTGACACTAAAAAGCCTGTGCTTTTTAGTGTCAATTTTGTTTTGGACAAAAAGATCGGATGGAAAGTTGGATAAAGTTGTGACAGAAAATTTTAAAAAAACATTCTGAATGAATACAACTTATTTCAAAAATACATATCTTTGACCATAACAGACCAGAACACTATGGCGTTTATAAAAAGCACATTTAAATTTCAGGTCAACGATGATGGGGATGTTCCCAAATTCCGACAATTGATTGATTCGGTGAATCATGCCATTTCGGAAAACAGACTTAGTGTGGGAGATCATCTGCCATCCGTTAACCAGATATGCAAAGATTATAAGTTGAGCAGGGATACCGTATTTAAGGCGTATTCTGTTTTGAAGGAGCAAGGGGTTATTGATTCGGTGCCCAATAAAGGCTATTTTGTGGCGCGTGAAATTCGTCGGGTGTTCTTGTTTCTCGATACTTTTAAAGCCTATAAAGAGGTGTTGTACGATTCTTTCACCAGGAATTTGCCCAATAATGTTTTAGCAGACGTGCATTTTCACCATTACAATCCTGAAGTTTTTAAACATCAGATAGAGGAAAGTGTTGGAAAATACCACCGCTATGTGGTTATGCCGTTTGATCATGAAGAAATGGATGCTGTACTTTCATTGATTCCCTCCGATAAACTATTGGTGATTGACTGGAATATCTATTCAAAACCGGGTAACAATCTCCTTTATCAGGATTTTGGGCAATCGGTTTACGATGGTCTGGAATCCGTTTTGCATCTGTTGGAAAAATATAGGGAGCTGGTTTTTCTTTATCCTGATTATACAGATCATCCGCTTGAATCGGTTCAATATTTTGAAAAGTTTTGCCAGCACCATCGCATCAAATATAAGGTAGAAACAAACCCTTCACAGTTCGAGGTTAGACAAGGAACTGCTTATTTTAGTGTGAGTGACCGTATGTTGGGGCAGTTTTTGGAGCAATGCCGCCAAAAGAAGTTGGAGCCTGGCACGGACACTGGTATTATTTCATACAATGAAACGCCTATGAAGAAGTTTATTTATAAAGGCATAACCGTGATTACAACCGATTTTATGTTAATGGGTCGGAAGGCTGCGGAATTTGTGTCCGGTGATGTTTCCATGCAGATGTGTGTGCCCACAAAAGTCTTAATCAGAGAATCCTTATAATCTATAGATCGTTAGGTTGGAGACAAGCGAAGCGTAGTCCCGCGAAGCGGGATCATTAGGTTGATAGGCAAAATTAAATCCATATTATTCAGCAAGTAATATTTCTGCAACCAAGAAGCACAAGTAATTTAAAATTAGCGATTTACTAAACAATAACGAGCTATTGTATAATAAAAATTTAATGTATAACCAGAACAGAACAGACTATAAGCTTATGTACACGTTAGGAATTGATGTAGGAAGTTCGTCCGTTAAGGTAAGTCTTCTGAATTTATTGGATGGGAGCTGTGCAGCTTCGGCTTTTTACCCTTCGGAAGAAATGCCTATAATGGCTATAAAATCGGGTTGGGCTGAGCAGGAACCAGAACAGTGGTGGAACAACATGAAAAGTGCACTGAAAGATGTATTGGCCCGTTCGGCTGCCCCCATAGAACAAATTAAAGCGATCGGTATCTCCTATCAGATGCATGGCTTGGTGGCTTTGGATCAAAAGGGAGCGGTGGTGCGTCCCTCCATCATTTGGTGCGACAGTCGCGCCGTTGAAATAGGTGATAAGGCCTTTAAAGAACTTGGAGCCGAGTATTGCCTCTCGAACTGCTTGAACTCACCGGGCAATTTTACCGCCTCTAAATTGAAGTGGGTGAAGGACAATGAACCTGCCTTGTTTGCCCGGATACATAAAATCATGTTACCTGGTGATTACATCGCTTACAAGTTAACAGGCAGGATGCAGACCACGGTATCTGGTCTGACCGAAGGCATTATGTGGGATTTTAAGAAAGCCACTCTAGCAGAGGAGTTGTTTAATTACTATGGGTTTGCCAAAGAACTGATCCCTGAAATAGTGGACACCTTTTCTGAGCAAGCGCCTGTGAGCGAGCAGGTAGCGATCGAACTGGGTCTGCCAGCCGGCATTCCTGTCAGCTATCGTGCCGGTGATCAACCCAATAATGCCTTTTCGTTAAATGTATTGGAACCCGGAGAAGTGGCTGCTACTGCCGGTACTTCAGGCGTTGTGTATGGTGTGAATGATACGCTGGCACGTGATGAGCAGTCGCGCGTCAACACCTTCGCCCATGTGAATCATCGCGATGAGCAAAAGCGCTTAGGCGTTCTTTTGTGCATCAACGGGACAGGTATTCTCAATTCATGGTTGCGTAAGAATGTGGCCGCCCATCTGGATTATGCGGCTATGAATGAAGTGGCCATGAAGGCGCCTGTTGGTGCTGAGGGTCTTTTGGTGTACCCCTTTGGTAACGGAGCAGAGCGTGTTTTAGGAAACGCTAACCCCGGTGGTGAGTTTAAAGGCATTAGTTTCAATATACATAAGCAGTCGCACATCCTGCGGGCTGCTCAGGAAGGCATTGCCTTCAGCTTTCGCTATGGTGTGGATATTATGGGCGAAATGGGCATTCAAACAGAAGTGGTGCGTGCCGGCAAAGCCAATATGTTTTTGAGTCCCTTGTTTAGGCAGACCATGGCCAATGTTCTCAATGCGCGCATTGAGCTCTATGATACCGACGGGGCGTTAGGCGCTGCACGTGGAGCCGCGTTAGGTGCCGGTATTTATAAAAGTGCTGCGGAGGCTTTTGAGCGACTGACTTGTCTGGAAACCATTGAGCCCAATGGCGAAAAAGCTGCAGTGAATGCCACCTACGATAGTTGGAAAAATAATTTAAAGTTTTAATAAATAAATAAGCGCGTTATGAGTCTAACATTAGGAAGTAAGGAGTATTTCCCAGGTATTGGTGAAATTAAGTACGAAGGCAAAGCGTCTAAAAATCCATTGGCCTTTAAGTGGTATAATCCCGATCAGGTGATTGCCGGAAAAACCATGAAAGAGCACATGCGTTTTGCTGTTTCATATTGGCATACCTTCTGTGGTGAGGGGGGTGATCCTTTTGGTCCCGGAACCAAAAAATTTGCATGGAACGAAGGTGCTGATGACGTATCTGCTGCCAAAAATAAAATGGATGCAGCCTTTGAATTCATTACCAAATTAGGCGTTCCTTATTACTGCTTTCACGATATTGATTTGGTAAACGAGGGTTCATCATTGGCTACTTATGAGAAAAATCTACAAGCCATTGTGGATTATGCCAAAGCCAAACAACAAGCTTCAGGCGTTAAGTTGCTGTGGGGTACCGCCAACGTATTTAGTAACCCGCGTTACATGAACGGGGCGGCTACCAATCCTGATTTTAACGCTTTGACTTATGCCGGGGCTCAGGTAAAAAATGCCATTGATGCAACCATTGCTTTAGGTGGCGAAGGTTATACTTTCTGGGGTGGTCGTGAAGGCTATATGAGTCTTTTGAATACCAATATGAAACGTGAGCAGGAGCATTTGGGACGCTTCTTGTCAATGGCCCGTGACTATGCACGCAGTCAGGGCTTCAAAGGAGCTTTCTATATTGAGCCTAAGCCCATGGAGCCTACCAAACATCAGTATGATTTTGATACCGCTACGGTAATTGGTTTCCTTCGTCAGTATGGTCTTGAAAAAGATTTCCGCTTGAACATCGAAGTGAACCATGCTACTTTGGCCAGTCACACCTTCCAGCATGAATTGCAGGTGGCTGCGGATGCCGGATTACTGGGCTCCATTGATGCCAATCGAGGGGACTATCAGAATGGTTGGGATACCGACCAGTTCCCCATCAATATCTACGAAACCGTAGAAGCTATGTTGGTGATTTTGGAAGCAGGAGGATTTACCACTGGGGGGGTAAACTTCGATGCCAAAACACGTCGTAATTCCACCGATCTGGAGGATATCTTTATTGCGCATATTTCCGGCATGGATGTATTTGCACGTTCGCTGGTGATTGCCGATAAGATATTGAACGAATCGGATTACAAGAAAATGCGCATAGAGCGTTATGCTTCTTTTGATAGTGGAAAAGGTGCTGATTTTGAAGCTGGTAAATTGACTCTGGCCGACCTGAGAAACATTGCAGCTGCCAATGGCGAGCCCAAAATGATCAGTGGAAAGCAAGAGTTATATGAGCAGTTGATCAATTTATATATTTAGGCAGGGGCTACAAAAGTAGATGTGTATCTTCTCGTGAAAGTTCCATATGGCCAATTACTTAAATTAAATATTTGCAGATGAAAAATGGTCAAAACAAGCTGTATGTGACAGGCCTGACACTTGTTGCTACGCTAGGCGGATTGCTTTTTGGTTATGACACGGCAGTCATCTCAGGGGCTGAGAAATCCATTCAGGCCTATCTTATCGACAGTCAGGGTTTAAGCACCTTTATTCATGGTGCTACAACTTCGAGTGCGCTCATCGGTTGTATTATCGGGGGTGCCCTTTCAGGTATTTTTTCATCCCGGTTTGGACGGAAAAAATCCTTGATGATTGCGGCTTTTCTGTTCTTTATTTCGGCTTTGGGGTCAGGCTATCCTGAGTTTCTGTTTTTTGCTGAAGGAGAAGTAAGTATCCCTCTGTTGATGATGTTCAATTTTTACCGAATTATTGGCGGCATTGGTGTTGGTATGGCTTCGGCCATTAGTCCCGTTTACATTGGGGAGATTGCCCCGGCCAATATTCGTGGACGCTTGGTATCGCTGAACCAGTTTGCCATTATATTTGGTATGCTGGTGGTTTATTTTGTGAATTGGGGCATTGCCAATGGTCAAACTATTGAGTGGATCAACACCATCGGATGGCGCCGCATGTTCTTCTCAGAAGCCATTCCTGCAGCGATCTTTGGTGTTCTGCTGTTCTTTGTTCCTGAAACCCCCAGGTACCTGTCATTGACCAACCGCAATGAAGATGCCCTTAAAGTATTGACAAAAATCAACGGCGCTGATGTGGCCAGAGATATTTTAAGGGATATCAGATCTACCGTTGAACACCATTCGGGAAAACTCTTTTCGTATGGTAAATTGGTGATCATCATTGGTATTTTATTGTCGGTATTTCAGCAGTTTGTCGGCATTAATGTGGCTTTATACTACGCTCCCCGTATTTTTGAAAGTATGGGTGCCGGTAAGGATGCTTCTATGATGCAAACGGTTGTGATGGGGTTGATCAATGTGGTGTTTACCGTAGTGGCCATCCTGACTGTAGACAAATTGGGTCGTAAACCCTTGTTGATAATCGGATCGATAGGCATGGCCGTTGGGATGTTTGCCATCTCGGCACTTTCGTTTTTCAACATTATTGGCATTGGCACATTGATTTTTATTATTGTGTATACCGCTTCCTTCATGATGTCATGGGGACCTATTTGCTGGGTTCTGATAGCTGAGATATTCCCTAATAAAATACGTGGGCGGGCCGTGGCTATTGCAGTAGCTGCTCAATGGACGGCCAATTATTTTATTTCTTCCACCTATCCGGCTATGATGGAGTTTAGCGGCGGTGTAACCTATGGTTTCTATGGCTTGATGAGTATATTGTCCGCTTTGTTTGTCTGGAAAATGGTTCCGGAAACCAAAGGAAAAACTTTGGAAGAGCTGGAGTCCCTCTGGAAAAAATAGGGTCTGAAGACAGCTGGAATAATCATTCGGCTGGTCAGTCAAAATAAAAAAGCCGGCAATTGAACTGCCGGCTTTTTTATTCCCCTTTTACCTATATTCTGGTTACTTTTGCAATGAGCGGGAACAATTCACCCGCTTGGCTCGTTTTACTTCCGTATTTTTAAGCGAATTATTCATATGCCACAACCATCTTTTAGTTATACCCCACTTAAAGGGTATGAAAATTTTGAAGCCACCACACAGATTATTATTGCCGAAATTCTGAAGCGTGATTTGCCGTTTGAGGTGATTGATGCCACTAATAATCTCCTGGCTGTTACTTGGAACAACCGCGAATACATCATACATGAAGGAACCATTTCTGATGGAAACAGTCTGATTGCCTACTGGATATCCAATGATAAATGGATGACCAAGCAGTTTCTGGCGCGGAAAGGGGTCAATTTTGCTAAGGGGGTGATTTTGCAAAAGAAGGATGTTGTGGATGCGGAAGTGATGCCGGAGTACCCCTTGGTAGTGAAGCCAGCCAATACCGACCACGGTATTGGTGTTAGTACCGCCATCGTTAATCAACACCAATTGCAGACTGCCATTGAAAGGGCTTTTAAATGCGCTGACAAAGTGATTGTGGAAGAGTATTATCCCGGCAAAGAGTTCCGATTCTTGGTAATTGACAGCTATGTAAGAGCTATTGCCTACCGCGAGCCGGCGAATGTTATAGGGGATGGTGCTTCATCCGTTCAGCAACTGATCGATGAAAAGAATATCGGCCGCGGAGATGATTACCGCTATCCCTTGCTGAAAATCCTGGTGGATGACGAAGTTCAAAGGCATTTAAATGCACAATCTCTGACCATTGATTCTGTTATTCCTAAGGGAGAAAAGATATCTTTGCGCAAAAATTCCAATTTGAGTACCGGTGGTGACAGTATTGATGTGACCGATGCCATGCCTGATTTCTATAAAGAGGTTGCGGTGAAGGCAGCAGGGGCAGCCGGATTACGAATTGCCGGGGTAGATATCATCATTAAAGATTTGGAGGCAACACCTACCACCATCAATTACATTGTGGTAGAGTTAAATGCACCAGCGATGCTGTCTATGCACAACTATCCTTACATTGGTGAGAATCGCCATGTTGAAAGGTATGTACTCGATTGCATACTCAACTCATAGGGAATAAATAATAAGCAGGTAATTTTTTATACTACAACAATGAACATCACCGAAACATCGGCAGAGGTAACAGATAAATCACAGTTAACGGATTGGTTTCGGGAGGGTATCAAGCCCGAATTGGAGTGGGGTATTGGTACAGAGCATGAGCAGTTTTTGTATAACAGAAAGGATTTTAGCCGCTTGACTTACGACAGTCGACCAGGCATTCAAGGCGTTCTTACCCAAATGCAAAAGGATGGCTGGGCGTCTATGGTGGAAGAAGGTAATCTTATTGGACTAGCCAAAGATGGGGCTACCATTACGTTGGAACCCGGAGGGCAGTTTGAGCTTTCGGGTGCCAAGCACCGGACTGTGCACCAGACGTATGAAGAAACCCGTCAGCATTTCAATACCCTGGAGATATTGGGAAAGGAACTGGGTTTTTACAATCTGCCCATGGGCTTTGATCCTTTCTGGTCACGCGAAAAAATGCCCTGGATGCCCAAGGAGCGTTACCGCTTTATGAAAGCATGGATGCCTGGTAAGGGAGATATGGGTCTGGATATGATGTCGCGCACTTCCTCTATTCAGGTGAACGTAGATTTTGGCTCGGAAACCGATATGGTGCAGAAGATGCAGGTGGCACAGGCCTTTCAACCAGCGGTAATGGCTATGTTTGCCAACTCTCCTTTTACCGAGGGGCGCCCCAATGGCTACTTGACCTACCGGTCGCTTGTATGGGACCATACCGATGCCGATCGTTGCGGGTTTCTGCCTTTCATTTTTGATAAAAGCTTCGGGTTTGAGGGGTGGACAAATTATCTGCTGGATGTACCCATGTATTTCATTCATCGTCAGGGTCATTACCATTCAGCCGACGGCATGACTTTTCGTGAATTTTTGAGGGGGCAGCATACCTTTAAGCCGATGATGGCCGACTGGGAAGTGCATGTGTCCACGGTATTTCCGGATATCCGACTTAAGAAATTTATCGAGTTACGCGGTGCCGATGCCGGTTCGGCCGATATGATCGCTGCTCTGGCTGCTTTTTGGACGGGTTTGTTGTACCATGTGGATAGTCTGCAAGCCGCCCATGATCTGGCGCAACAATTAGGCATGGAAACCCTAAGCGGATTAAGAGCGGAAGTGCCCAAAATGGGCCTGAAAGCTCAATGCAAATCTGTAATTTTGTTGGATGTGGCCCGGGAATTAGTGCAATTATCCTCCTTGGGTTTGGCTCACAGGGCGGAACAAATGGGAATGGCTTCTGAGCAGAAGTATTTACAGCCGCTCGAAGAGATTGTGTCCTCAGGACAAACAAGGGCAGATAGATTGTTGGAGCTTTACCATGGTAGGTGGGGTGGGAAGATGAGTAGGGAGGGGTTGATTGGGTAAAAGGTCAAGAGGTCAAGAGGCCAAGAGGCCAAGAGGTCAAGAGGCGAAGCGAAGCGTAGTCCCGCGGAGCGGGATGACAGGGTTGTTAGGGTAGAATGGGTAAGTAGGGTTGAGAGGGGTTGTTGGGTAGGATGGGTTGCGGAGAGGGAATAGGGCACAAGGGGTTTAGGAAAAATTTGAAAACTAGAGATTGGATGTTGTCAAAATTAAAGTTTTTACTCTATTACACGCACCGTTTTAGATGGTGGTATGCCGGGGGCATTGTTTTTTTGGCGCTGACCATTTGGGCGTCGGTGACCATCCCGGAATATATTCAAAAAAGCATTGATTTAATTGCACAAGGTCGCTTAGGCAATGAAGATCAGTTCTATCAATATGTGGCCATTATCTTGGGCCTGGCACTGGTGCTGATAATAGTCCGGACCTTCTCGCGCATATTGTTTTTTGTGCCGGGACGACTCATTGAGCGCAAGCTGAAGGGGGAAATGTTTCAAAAATTGGCATCATTTGGTAAGGACTACTACGATAACAACAGTGCCGGCTCTATTATCTCGCGCATCAACAATGACATCAACGGCGTTCGCATGATTACGGGGTTCGGACTCCTTCAAATTGGTAACATCGTTTTTTCATTGTCAGTTACGCCCTATAAAATGTGGGCCATGTCGCCCACATTGACACTCTATTGCATGGTGCCGCTTGTGGTCATCTTCTTTATTGTGCGTGCCGGCATGGTGGTCATGGTCAAAAACACCCACCTGCGCATGGATGCATTGCAAAACTTGTCGGGCAAGACGGTCTCTTTTTTATCCGGCAACGGCGTTATCAAGAGCTACAACATACACCAGTGGGCCGAAAATCAGGTGCAAAAAGAAAACGTTTCACTCTTCGATTACACCATGAAAATTTCATGGATACGCTCCTTTGTCATGCCCCTTTTAGGCAGTATGGAGCAGATTCTGAAAATCGTGGTCTTGTTTGTAGGAGGCCTTTTTGTGATCAATGGCGAATTTACCATTGGTGAGATGACCGAGTACATCGCCTACGCGGCGCTGTTAACGCATCCAATCATGGGACTTGGTTGGGTGCTGACGGTGTTTCAGCAGGGTTTTGTGGGTATTTCAAGCATTCAGACCATTATGGACAGGAAAGGTGTAGATGATTTAAAGCCTGCATTACCTTTAGAGGAAAAGTCCCACCTGATCAACAAGGGTATTTCTGTAAAAAACTTGAATTTCACCTATCACAATGGCGAAGGTCCAGCTTTGAAGCATATTTCTTTTGACATAAAACCCGGTCAGGTCATCGGTATTACCGGTCGCTTAGGCTCCGGTAAAACGACCCTTATCAATTGTCTCAATGGCTATTTGAAAGTACAACCCGGACAATTATTCTTTGGCGATATAGATGCGGCTACATTAAGGGGTCATGATATCCGATCATCCGTTCGAACAGTGAGTCAGGACGTTTTTTTGTTTTCCGACACAGTGGAGAACAACATCGCTTTTGGGGCCGGATGGAATCTTGAGGATGAATATTTGCAACAAGTGGTCTTCCGCAGTGCCCTGGCCGATGAGTTGGCCCGCTTTCCAAAGAAGGAGAAAACCATGGTCGGGGAGAAGGGAATTATGTTGTCGGGTGGACAAAAACAGCGCATCAGTCTGGCCCGTGCCCTCTACGCACCTGGCCAGTTGTTGATTTTGGACGACGTGTTTTCGGCGGTGGACAGTGACACCGAACGCTTCCTGATTCGACAGATGTTCGAAAACAAAGTAGCTTCCAGTCTGCTCATCATATCCAATCGCATGAGTGTGCTGGAACGAACCGATTTTACCATTGTTTTGGATGAGGGCCAATTGGTCGCCCAAGGTACCCATGACGAGCTGTTGCGCGACTCTGATTTTTACCGCCAAACTTGGGAAGTACAGGAAGGAGGCCGCACATGAAGCTACCAGGATTTAAAAAGATAGTCGGCGCCAACGATTGGTGGCTGATAAAAAAATTTGGAAAGTATTTTGTACCCCACAAAAAGTGGATGCTTATCAGCGTGGCTTCCATCCCCATTACCACCGCGGCTGGCATTGCCTTTTTGTGGCTGGTAGAGCGCATCATCGATGATTTTATATTGCAGGGCGATGTGTCAGGGCTAAAGTTCTACACCATTATGCTGGCCTCTGTCTTATTGGTGAATTTTTTGTTCGATGGATTGTACAGCTATGCATTTTCCAAGGCTGGAGGACTGGCCATTGTGGATATGCGGCGCGATTTGTTTGGGAAAACCCTGCGTTTCCCCATGCGTTATTACGATAAGCATCCCATTGGGGTGACGCTTTCGCGCTTGACCAGTGATATGGAGAGCATTGCCGAGTCGTTTGCGGCGGGTATTCTGGGATTATTGGCCGATACTATCAAGACTTTAGCCCTGGTGGGTTACCTGTTTTATCTCAACGCAGGATTAACCCTGGTCTTGCTCCTGGTGGTGCCGTTGATTGTTGTGGTCATGCGCTATTTGCGCAAGAAAATCCGCAAGGCCTTTGATGAGTCTCGAACCAGTCTGGCCAAATCAGCCGCCTACCTGCAAGAAACCATTTACGGCATGAAAACCATTCAGTTATATGCTGCTGAAGAGACCGCCTTTAACAAATACGATGGCCTTAATAAAACCTACTGCGACGCGCAAAACCGTTCCAATGTCTATGATGCATCGTTGTACTCCATAGTGGAAGGTATCACCTCCATTGCCACTGCTCTGGTGATTTGGTATGGAGCCGTTCAAATATGGAATTTGAATTTTACCATTGGGGTGCTGATTGTGTTTGTCACCACCTTAGGTCGTTTGTTTATTCCGGTGCGTCAGTTTGCCCAGCAGATTACCACCATTCAGCGGGCATTGTCGGCCCTGGAGCACATCAGCGCCTTGTTTGGCCAGGAAGAGGAAGAGCCTGCGCATTGTGTAGAGCGAACCAATGTGGCACCGATAGCCTTGCAGGAGATTGTGTTTGACAATGTATTCTTTAGCTATGGCGAAGGTGAGCCGGATGTGCTAAAGAATGTCTCCTTTACTCTGAAAAAGGGCGACCGCATTGCCCTGGTTGGCACCACTGGATCGGGTAAATCAACCATCATCCGCCTCCTCATAAAGGCCTATTCGGGCTATCGGGGATCCATCACCATTAATGGCGAAGAATTAAGGGATGTTCCCTTGCGCCGTGTTCGACAGACCGTGTCGGTCATGCAACAGGACATTTACCTGTTCAACAATACCATTGGCTTTAACATTGGTCTGGGTCGTGAGGGTATTGGCCCCGACGAAGTGGAAGCGTCGGCGCGTTTTGTGTATGCCGACCGTTTTATACAGAACCTTCCCGGTAAGTTTGATTTTGTGATTCAGGACAATGGCGATAACCTCTCGAAAGGTCAGGGACAACTCATCTCTTTTGCCCGGGCCATCAGCGGTAATAAAGAGCTCATTATTTTAGATGAGGCCACCAGTGCTGTGGATTCGATTACGGAGCAATACATTCAGAAGGCCATTGAAAATATTTTCGCTTCACGCACCGTAATTGCGGTTGCGCACCGACTGAGTACCATCAAGCATTCCGACCTGATATTGGTGCTCGAAGAGGGACGGATTATTGAGCGTGGTGATCACGATTCGTTGATTCGGCAAGAGGGTAAGTACGCGAGGCTGGTGCGGGAAATGACGGGGATAGGTCATTAGGTCAATGGGTTAAGAGGCAAGCGAAGCGCAGTCCCGCGAAGCGGGATCAATAGGTCAATAGGTCGAGAGTTCGAGAGGGTAGGAAGGGTTGATGGGGTTGATAGTTGATAGTTGATAGTTGATGGTTGATAGTTGATGGTTGATGGTTGATGGTTGATAGTTGATGGTTTGTTGTTGATGGTTTTTTGAAGTGAACCCCCAACTTTCAACTTTTATTATGAAAGGACAAACTCAAAACTATAAACCCTTAACTCAAAAACTATAAACTATAAACCCTAAACCCTTAACTCAAAAACTATAAACCCTAAACTCAAAACTATAAACCCTAAACCCTAAACCCTGAACTCAAAACTATAAACCCTAAACTCAAAACTCAAAACTATAAACCCTAAACCCTAAACCCTGAACTCAAAACTATAAACCCTTAAACTGTTGATTGTTGACTGATGACTGCTAACTGATAACTGATAACTGAAAAACATGCTGATAGTAATTTCACCAGCAAAAACGCTGGATTACGATAGGGAGATTCCGGATTATAAACCTACCACCATTCGGATGGCTGAGGAGGCGGCTGAGTTGGCTGAACAGCTTAGGGCTTATTCACCAGGGAAGCTTAGAAAGTTGATGAAGATCAGTGACGCTTTGGCTCAACTGAATGTCGATCGCTTTTTGGAGTGGCACTGGCCTTTTAAGCAGGAAGCGGTACGACCGGCCTTGCTGGCCTTTAAAGGAGAGGTGTTTGTCGGACTGGATGCCTTAACCATGGAGCCGGGCGCCATGGAGCATGCGCAAAAGTCCTTGCGCATTCTTTCGGGATTGTATGGTGTTTTGCGCCCATTGGATAACATTATGCCTTACCGCTTGGAGATGGGTACCAAACTCAAGACTAAAAAGGGAAAGGATCTTTACGCTTTTTGGGGCAATAAAATTACACAGATGATAAATGATGATCTTAAACATGAGGGGCATCAATATCTGGTCAACCTGGCCAGCAAGGAGTATTTTTCAGCCATCAACACTGCGAATCTTTGTGTGCCGGTTGTAACACCTGTCTTTAAAGACCTGAAAAACGGACAGTATAAAACCCTTAGTTTTTTTGCTAAAAAGGCTAGAGGCCTCATGAGCCGTTACATCATTGAAAATAATTTAAGCCATCCAAATGAATTAAAAGCATTTTGTTTGGACGGGTATCAGTTTAATAACGAGTTGACAGTGAATCAAAGTGAGTTGGTTTTTACCAGGGATTAAGGAGTGTAGTCTGGCAGCCTTAGGTCGTCCCTGCATTAATAAACGGCGGTATCATTGTTAAAATTAAACAGAATGGTTATATTTCCATTATGTTACAACCTTTGAGGGTAGGTAACTTCAACCCTTTGTTAAACAAGCTGACAATGAAGGTTGTTTATAATAAGAGCCGCCACAACAACAGAAGGATGAATGAAGTAGGTGACGGTTTTTTTGTGCAGACTATTAATAAATAAAAACCATATATTATGAATCCATCACCTTATATCGAAAGGTATGGCAACCTCCTGAAGCAGGAGACGTTGCGTACATTGGAGGATCAGATCCTGCCCAACACCTTTGTGTTGGAAGCCCCGGAACCATTTCCGGGATTTTTTGATTATTATTCCGACCATCCTATTGAAAGTAAACCCTTGTATGTTTATTTGGTGGTCAAGCAATTGTACACGCTCGAAGAGATTACAAGGGCTACTCAAAATATTCGCAAGTATTTTCAAAGCGATTTTAATGCGGCCGCGGGTGTAGTACATCTTTATAACAAAGAGTTTCATGTAGTACGGGTTCGGCATTTGGAAGACTACCAGCAAATTCCAGGACTGCAGGAGTGTTACATGGACGAGGGCATAGAGTTCAGAAAAAAGCCGGGAGGCAAACCCGAAGGTCCTGGTGTTATTCGCATAAAGAAGTTTTTCATTTTAGATGAAAAACATCCGGGCGCCTATTTTGATGTTACCGAGAAGGACCATGGGTATTTCACCATTCCTAAAAAGCTCAACTGGAAATTCTTTGAAGACATCACTAAAAAAGTCAAGTTTAATTGGGAACAGAACGCCTTTGATGCGGCTATAGGTCATTTTCATGTCAACTACGGTATTCAGGATATGATCCGGATTTATAATCCGCAAATGAATTTGGAGTATCTGATGGATGTACGGAAGATGTATCTCGACAGAATCAAATAAAAATGCCGAGAGGTATTGCAAGCTTTGATTTTGTACGATTTTCAAATCCGCGCAAACGCAGATTTGTGGCACGGTTTGCAAAATCGCCAACAGTCTGAAAGGTATTAGGTTAAACATAAAAAAAGCCGCGCACTGCGCGGCTTTTTTATCTCAAGTAACTTAAACCCTATTGGGCAGCTTCGTAGAGTCGGTTCACCTCGTCCCAGTTCACCAGGTTCCAGAAGTTTTGAACGTAATCGGCTCGCTTGTTTTGGTATTTTAAATAATAGGCATGCTCCCAAACATCCAATGCCAAAATGGGTGTCCCGTTCACTTCCACTACATCCATTAGTGGGTTGTCTTGATTGGGCGTTCCGGTCACAGCCAATGATCCATTGGACTGCACCAGTAGCCAAGCCCAACCACTACCAAACTGCGAGGTGGCGGCACTGTTGAATTTTTCTTTAAAGGCATCCATCGATCCAAAGGATTCATTGATTTGAGTCAAAAGGGTTTCAGACGCTGCTCCTTGTCCCCCGGGCGCTAACACAGACCAGAACAGATTGTGGTTGTAGTAGCCACCTGCATTATTGCGGATTGCCATACTTAAAGTAGAAATGTTTTCAAAAATAAAATCGAGTGAAGCATTTTCTATATCGCTCCCTGCAACCGCTTTTTTAAAATTATTGAAATAGCCCTGATGGTGTTTGCTGTAATGCAATTCCATGGTTTGTGCATCAATATAAGGCTCCAGAGCATTATACGCATAGGGCAATTCAGCAAAAGTATGTTCTACGGCTTCACCTGTATAAGTAAGCGTTTCTTTGGTTTCTGTTTGTTTTTGTTTGTTGTCGGATGTTGGTGTTGAACAGGCAACTGCCGCAATCATCAAGGTGCTTAGTACTACTGTTTTTAGTCTCATAATAGAAATATTTTTTGGGTTCTGCATCTAATCATAACAACAAAAGAGGCAGCTAAATGGTTCAATATCATTACCACAATGGGGCTTTTATCTTTTTACCAATTTATAGGTTTTAGAAAACTGTTCCGCATCTTGTTTTAACAAATATACCCCTGCACTCCATGCGCTTGTATTGATTTGATGAGTGTTTTTTTTTATTGTAAAGCCTTCAATAAAGCGACCTTTGGTATCAAAAATATTCACCTGACTACCTATTAATTCCTCAGGTATTTGAAGCGTACAAAACTTTTTCACCGGGTTGGGAAAAACTTTTATTTCTGGTTGTTTTGGGTCGATCGTACTTAATACTATCTCTTCTTGATAAACACGCACATATTTAATTTCCATGCTGCTTTGCGTAAAGGTTGCAGCAATGCTGGGTTGAATGGCTATGTTCAGGAGAAGAAATTGCTCCTTGTCAAAGGGCCAGGTCTCCGCATTTTTTACACTTGGTTGATACACATAATGAACCACATCATCAACGCTGAAAACCATTCGATCCTCATACCAATCCAGCGCGTATACATGGAAAGCTGTTGAAGCAGTAGGAATTGTTTGACCTCCATGATTGACTGTTCCTCCGTAACTTGAGGGTGTGTGCATGGCACTTTGCACAAAATTTTGATTGGTTCCCCAATGTTCCATGATGTCAATTTCGCCGCATGCAGGCCAGGGGGTTGTTCCATAACCCAATGTCTGCCAGTAGCTACCTGCTTCTGTAATGTTTTTGCCCAACATCCAAATGGCAGGCCAGGTGCCTACGCCTGAAGGGAGTTTGGCTTTAACTTCAACCCTGCCATAGGTGAAAGCAAATTTTGAGTTTAATCGGGCCGATGTATAGTTTTTTGTTACGCCTTGATCGTTGAACGTTTCCTTTTTAGCAACAATATGCATGATGCCGTTTTCTATAAAAGAGTTCTGAGTTCGGTCTGTATAATGCTGAATTTCGCCATTATACCAGCTGCCTCCACTTGGTATTTGGGTTTGATGAAACCACTTTTCACTATTTATGGCACCGTTGGTTTCAAACTCGTCCGCCCACACTAATAAATCATATACGGGCTCATCTACAAGGGATGCCTCACCTTCAAAATGAAAATCATCTATGTAAGCCAGTACATGATCGGAGTTGTTTTCACCATTAATCTGGATGAGAACCCGGTTGAAATCAGTCCTCGCTAAAGGGTTTGGCGAACCGGGATTCATATTTATGTAGTTGTCTGTGGCAAAGTCAAAAACAACTTCTTGCCATTCATCCAATTGTATGGGTTTTATGATCTCACATTGGGTTTGCCATGGAGATCCCATTGTGTTGTTTTGAAGCTTTAAAGAAATTTGATTGGGCTGATTGCCAGTTATTCCACTAGATGGAACATAAATTTTTAAAGAAAACGATGTGTTTTCTGAGATTTGCAGATTGGTGGTCGTGTTAAAACCGATATTTGCATAGGTACCTCCTGTGTCTTGGTAGCGAAGTACACCCGAAGTAGGGTTTATACCTTCCTGGTAAGGATTTAAAAATGATTGATCAAGACTGCAATCGTCTTCAAACCAATCTGTTATTGTAGAATTGCCTTCAAAATTGTCCTGAAGTAATTGAGAGAACGCGGGGTTAAATAAAAAAAGGATTAAGGTTGTGATTAATACTGTTTTAGTGTTTTTCATCTTGTGTTATTTAGTTGTGTTTCATGCTACACGGTGTCTGGTTGTTCAACCAAATGGTGAGCAAGATACCACCAAGCGCTAACAAAGTCTAAAGATGATATTCACTAAAACTACACTTTCCGCAAACCGGTACCTCATTATTGTTTCTTCAGGTAAATTTCACGTATTTAAAATAATAATTGGAATAACTGATTATAGGGCAATTTTTTTTAAAATTCCTATTACTAATTCTTTTTTGATGGGCTTGGTAATGTAGTCATTGCATCCGGCTTCAAGGGCTTTGGTTCGGTCTTCCGACATGGCATAGGCTGTCTGGGCAATAATGGGAATGGTGGTATTAAAAGTACGGATTTGTCTGGTGGCCTCCAGTCCACTCATTTCGGGCATTTTTAAATCCATTAGAACCACTGAGATGTCGGGGTTTTCTTTTACCAGACGCACAGCTTCAGTGCCGGTTTCACATTTTATCCACGCTATTTTTTGGGCATCCAATAAAGCAGCCAGATAAAGGAAGCTAAATTCATCATCTTCGGCAATTAAGACTTTCAAGCCGGGTAGCAATTCCACTTGGCCACCTGCCTTAAATATAGGATCGGTTGCATCGTGATTTATAATGGGCAATTGCTTTGCTGTTGGCTGGTAAGGAATTGATAATGAGAATGTACTTCCTTTTTTCTCCTCCGATTCTACCCAGATGTTTCCATTGAGCAGTTTAGCGTAGCCCTGTGCAATGGCGAGTCCCAGTCCTACCCCTTCAAAGGGACGGGAGTTGCTTGAATCAACTTGGGTAAAGCGGTCAAATATGGCCTGCTTTTTGTTATCCGGAACTCCCATTCCGGTATCCCTCACATAAAAGACCAATGTGCTATCCTTTAAATAGTTGCCCATTTCAATATTGCCTTTATCCGTGTATTTTAAGGCGTTGGTCAATAGGTTCGAGAGAATGGCTTCTACTTTGAATTTATCGGTCGTTATTAAGGCGCGTGAATCGGTGATGTGCTGTCCCAATAGAAGTTCTAAATTTTTGATTTTGGCTTGTCGCAAAAAGAATTCGTGGTGGTAATGCATGAGGTCCACCGTATTTACCTCTGAAAGTTTCACCACCGATTGGCCCGATTCTATTTTGGAAATTTCAATAATGTCATTGATGGTATCAAGCAGTCTTTGACTGCTTTGATTCACCATTTCAAAGTACTTTTCTTTCTTGTCATCCCCAATACCCGGGGTTTGCAACAATTCCAGAAATCCAACGATGCCGTTCATTGGGGTGCGGATTTCATGGCTGACATTGGCCAGGAAGGCCGACTTAAGGCGGTCACTTTCTTCTGCTTTCTCTTTTGCTTCGCGTAAAGCCTGTTCATTTTTTAGCCGATCTGAAATGTCTCTTGCCACTGAAAGAACTGCTTCTTTTCCGTGGTAATGAATGAAGGAAGAATTTATCTCTACTGGAATGGTTTGGCCAGATTTAGTGGTGTGGCAGGTTTCAAAAGTTTGAATTTTATCCTTGGGCAAATTATTTAGCCGGGCGGTCATTTCATCCGAATGCATGTGTTGGTCAATGCCTTCCAGTCCTATGCTCAGCAATTCCTCTCTGGTGTATCCAAGTGCAATACATGCTTGACGGTTGACATCCAGTAACTGTCTGTTATAGTCAATGATCCAAACCGTTTCCTTCATGGCATTGATGATGCCTTTGGTCTCTTCCAGGCTTTCTTGCAGTTTTTGCTCAAATTTTGCCTTTTCGGCTATGTTTTGACTGGTTTTGAGCGCTTCCTGAATGGCGTAAGGGAGTCGTTTTATCTGTTCTTTTAATACGTAGTCGTTAGCTCCTGCTTTCATACATGCCACAGCGGTAGCCTCATTAAGAGAGCCGGTGAGCACTATAAAGGGCAGAATGGGGTGGCGTTCCCGGGTAATTTGTAGAGCCATCATGCCGTCAAATTGGGGCATGGCATAATCCGATATAATAATATCTGGATTAAAGGCAGCTATAATGTTGCGAAATTCTTCTTCTGTATCGGTAACGGCCGATGTAAATTCGATGCCCGCAGATTGGATTTCTCGTTGAGCCATTTCTACATCAGCAGGGAGATCTTCAACAAACAGAATGCGTATCTTCTCTTCTGTGCGACTGGTCATATTCTGTGTATTTATTGTTGGGTTTGGTTGTTGTTGTCCATATTCTTTTTTGGAAATGTACTACTCTTTTTGGGTAATGTAAAATAAAATGTGGCACCTTTACCTACTGCTCCTTCTGCCCACACCTGACCGCCATGTCGGCGAATGATGCGCTGCACTGTGGCCAGTCCCACACCGGTCCCTTCAAACTCGTCATCGCGATGCAAACGTTGAAATACACCAAACAACTTATACTTATAGGTGCTATTAAATCCGGCACCTTTGTCCTTAATAAAAAACAACAAGTCCGAATCACGTTCTTCTGCTCCTATTTCAATTTCTTTGACGGGTGATCTGGCACTGTATTTTAGGGCATTACCTATTAGATTTTGCCAGACCTGTTTCATTAATCCTTCATCGCAAAGGATCTTTGGCAGAGGATGCAGGACAAATTTAAAGCTTTTTTGTTTTATGCTGTCATTCAGGCCAATAAATGTTGATTCAGCCATTTGTGTCATATCCACAGGCGTCAACGTCAAGTTGGCTTTGAACACCCTTGATAGTCGAAGTAAATCGTTGATTAACAGCTCCATTTTTTGGGTGTTGTTGCGAATTACATCAATGAAACGCTTCCCTTCATCGTCGAGTAAAGGGGCATAGTCGTGAAGAAGAAATTCGGCGTATCCGTTAATGGCTCTCAGGGGTGCCCTTAAGTCGAGCGACACCGAATAAGTAAAGGCTTCGAGCTCATGGTTCGAGAATTCCAACTTTTGACGCTCTTCCTTTAGCTCAGATGAAATGGCGTTGAGATCCTCTACCAAAAAAAGCATGGCTTTTTGGTTTTTGTTCAGTGTATCTATTTTTTCCTCCAGTTCTGTAGTTCGTTCAGCCACTTTTATTTCCAGGTCGTTTTTTAACTTTAGTAATTCTTGCTGTGCCTCATGCCGCATGGTAATGTCTCTGAATGAAATTACCGAACCAATAATACGTCCGCTTTTTATAACAGGATAGGCATTGTATTCAGATATAAAACCTGAGCCATCAGAACGCCAAAGCATTTCTCCTTCAACATAGATGCCCTTGGTTTGCTGCATGGCTTCATGAATTTTGCACGCTTCAATGGGATAGAGCGTGCCATCTTTATAGGAATGGTGCATTAAATGATGCATGTTTCGACCCAGGACTTCATGCGGTGCTATAAACCCGAGCAATTTTAATGCAGCCTGATTGATAAAAGTACAAGTGCCTTTCAAATCGATGCCATATATTCCCTCTGCGGTGGAGTTGAGCAACAGGCGCACCTGTTCTTCACTGTTCAAAAGTTGACTCTTTTGCTGCTCAAGCAGCAAAAGGGTCAGCCGGTGGTCTTTGACTTCCTTGTTGAGACGCTCGGTCCGTTTACGAATTTGTCGCCTGAGTGTGACAATCCAAATGCCCACCACAATAATAATAAGTGAGACCAAATAAAGAACCATGTTTTCGATGACGATTTTCCATGAAGGGAAGCCCAAAACGCTTGGTCCGAACCATTTTTCCTGGATGGTTTTGTAGGTGTCATTGGCAATTACAATGGAGAGACCTTCGTTGAGTTTAGCCAGTAAAGCGGTATTTCCCTTCTGCACTGCAAAGCAATAGTCCTGATAAAAATCGGGTAAGTCGAGTTCTATGGTTTCAATATTGCGTACACCCAGTTCACGAATTACGTTCAGTCCTGTTACATGTTGCACTAATAGCACATCGTGCTGACCCTCGGCCAATCGCAGAAAAGCCTCCTGTAAGGTGTTGTAGGTGAAGATGTAAGGTGAGAGTTGATGACGACGGACATACTCTTCGGCGTTGTCCCCTTTCATAACAGCGATTTCTTTGGTCTTAAAATTCGAAGGGTTGATGTTTGTACGGCTGCCCTTGCGGATAAAAGCTGCCCCATTGAGCGTCAGATAGGGCATGGAAAAGTCAAATGCCGGCTCTCTTTCTGGTGTGCGTGCCATGATGGGAACGGCATCAAGGTGGCCGCTTTTCAGATCTTCCTTGATTTGAGTCCACAATCCACCCTTGAAAATCAGTTGGATGCCCACGGCGTCAGCCACTGCTTTCATGAGTTCTACAGAAAAACCATCGGCCTGGCCCTGATCATTGAGGATGCAATAGGGTGGATAATTGATTTCGGCACCGACCAAAATGGGGCTTTTGTCTGAAAAGTGGTTAGGTTGTTGATAGGCTTGCGGCAATAAGTCCTGTGGCCATCCTAACAGCAATATCAAAGCTGTAACAGCTGTTAATACCTTGTTGATTATAATGCTAGGACGTGCCATAGGTGAGTTTAGTGAGTGTCTTGTTTGTTTTTCAATCGGTTGATCTCGGATCTCAGCTCCTCCATGCGCAATTCCCGCTCAATGGTGACTTCTCTGAAATGTTCCAGCTCTGAAATGCGCAGGTTGAGTTCATGGGTTTTTTCTTGTACCTGTTGTTCCAGTCTTTCCGGCAGGTTGAGTTGCTCATCCTGCATTTTGATTTTTTCCGTGATGTCTTCCACAAACCCAATGAGCTTGTCCTCTTCAATTTTAACGGCGTTAACCGACCATTGGCGAATTTCCCCCGTCTTAGTCTTGAACGGCATGATGCCTTCTGCACGGCCTTCCGTTTTTAGTTGATTGAAATGGTTGCCTGCAGTTTTTCGGCCTGATTCAGGTATTAGATCAGCAATGGTCAGGTTTTTTAACTCCTGGGGCTGGTAGCCGGTGATATGGCAGGCAGCCGGGTTCACCTCTGTATATTTTCCTCGGGCATCGGCCACAAACATGCCTATGGGAGAACACTCGAAATAACCCCGGAACTTGTCTTCCTCGTTATGGAGCATGCGCTGGTGGTCTTTTAACTGCTTCGATAGTTTTTTTATTTGGTGCTGCTTCAAGCGCAGTATAATAAAAAATGCGGCCAGTGTTATCAGCACTAACAGTATCAGAATTATAATAAGCGGATTGGTTTCCTCTGGTGTGGCTGGAAGGCTATAGTGTTTAAGTGTAGTGTAGTAGAGCGACTGAGGGGTGTTTTTCCAGACATTCAGATAAAGGTCAATGGTGTTGATAATGGAAGTGTCGCCGGAGGGCCTTATAGCAAAGTAAAGGCTTACCGGGTTAAAAATAATGGTCGTTTTTTGAAGGTCATAAGCAGGGGCATGCATATCGCCAAAATAGACGTTGGAGATGGCAGCATCTGCCACTTCAATACTGACCATAGATAAAGCTTCGGTGAGGGAGGCGGTCGGTACTTCAGTGTAGCGATAGCCAAATCCGCTCATTGTTTGACGGAAGCTGCTTTGTTGCACCGATCCATTGAGGATGGCCACCCTTTTACCGCTCAAATCACTCAGGTGTTGTACTTTCTTATTATTTTTAACATACACCTGCGACCAGCTTTCGAGGACTGCCACCGTGTTAAACTCAAATTGATTTTTGCGCTCAGGAGAAAAGGCCACATCTGGCAGAAGATCGATGTTGCCTGTTTCTAGGTGCTCCAAACACTCCTGCCAGGTGTAAAAGTGGTAGTTGATTTGCCAATCTTTAATGGATGCTATTTGATTTAGCAGATCGACAAAAATACCGGAAGGCCGTCCATCTTTGTCCACAAAAACTTTCGGAGGATTGTCATAGATCCCCACGTTAAGCACCTTCTCAGCCGCAAAAACAAAGTTCCCCAAAGTCATTTGCAGGATAAAAGCCAAGATAAGCAAATGGGCAGGGGGATGTTTGATTAAGCGAATTCCTTTTGGCTTCATAGGTGTTAGTTATTGGAAAATTATCAGAATGTTTCAAAGCCTGAAATGACTAGTACTGCTTGCAGGCACTATACATAAATATAGTTAATAATTGGCAAATGTGTATGCGATTGTTAAAAAAAGTTATCTAATTGCTGGGCTCAAAAATTGGCAGCATGCAAGGACAAATAATTTATTTTACTGAAGTTTATCAACTAATGGATGCAATTGGTCATTAGTTAGAATGATATTTGATATAATTTATTATTTTTAAAACCGTTAATGGTCAATTATTCTAATAGTTTCTTGTAGTGTTGGATGCTATCAGGAATCCCCTAATGTGTGTTGGATGGAGAGGAAAATGAATTGTCGATTTTTTCTACTGTTAATATTCATTGTTTTGCTTGGGTTGAAGAGCCAGCTTCAAGCGATGGCTGTCGATTCTGTAAAGTTTGAAAAGCGAAAAATTATCGTTGGGGGTGATTTTGATTATAAGCCTCATACTTTTATTGATAGTAATGGCATTGCCCGTGGCTATGATGTGGATATTATTAAGGCCATAGCCAAACAGCATAACCTTGATTTGGAATTTCGTTTTACACCCTGGTCGCAAGCTCTGGAAAATCTTAAAGAAGGGGAAGTTGATCTTCTGCTCGGCATTTTCTATACAGAGCAAAGGGACGTATTCTATGACTTCACCATTCCTCATACCCTTGAGTTTTACGCCATATTTGTGCACAAGGATTCCAAGGCTGAAACACTTAACGACATTCTTGACGGACAAATTATTGTCTTAAAGGGTGATGCCTCCGTTGATAATTTTATTAAACCGATGGGGCTTTATGAGAAGGCCATTTTTGTCAATTCTTTGCCCAATGCCATAAACCTGCTCAGTTCCGGAAAACATGATGCCGTTATTGCCCCTTATTCTATTGGGATGGAGGCCATCCGATCAGAGAATATTCGAAATTTAAAAGTTGTAGGTTCGCCCATTTTGCCAAGTCCGTTTCGCTTTGCCGTTCAAAAAGGCGACGCTCGATTATTATCCCTGCTTAATGACGGGTTGGATAAAATGAAAGCATCGGGACAACTCAAAGCCTTGGAAAAAGGGTGGAAGCTGCACCAACGCAGGGATGTTTCCATTGTCACCGTGCTTCGGTATATTGGTATGGTAATTCTACCCTTGTTGTTAGTTGCCGCCTTTCTCTTTTTTTGGTCATGGAGTCTCAGTATAAAGGTTAAAAAGAAGACTGCCATGTTGGTCGAAAAAACAGCCCTTCTGGAAGAGCTGAACACTACCAGGGATAAATTCTTCTCTATTATAGCCCATGATTTGAGAAGTCCGTTCAACGGAATAATTGGCCTACTGGATGTGTTGATAGTTAATATCCAAGAGGGAAGCATCGAAAAAACAGATGTCTACCTGAGATGCATTAAGAGTTCAGCTCAAAGCACACTCAATTTATTGGAAAACCTGCTGGACTGGGCCAAATCACAGACCGGGCAAATGGCTTTCAGACCAGAAATAATGGACATAGAGCGACTAATTGTAAATGTTATAGAAGTACTCAGTTCCGCGACTAAAATTAAGAACATCTCAATCATTTATGAGGAGTCAGACGCAGAGGTTCCTGATGTTTTTGCCGACCCGCGTCTGGTCACTACTGTTTTGCGCAATCTTATCTCCAATGCCATTAAATTCACACCACTTAACGGGCAAATTAATATTCATACCCGGGTTTTTGAGCAACAGCTTGAAATCAGCATAACTGATAGCGGGGTTGGAATTAAAGATGAAATTTTGCCATTGCTCTTTCAAATCGATGCTTACATCAAGACCAAGGGCACTGAAAATGAATCAGGGACGGGTTTGGGATTAATCCTGTGCAAAGAATTTGTGGAAAAGCATGGCGGACAAATTTGGGTGGAGAGTATGGAAGGTAAGGGTAGCACCTTTTCTTTTTCTATTCCTTTACCGGGTTAGCCACTTTTTGACCGGCCAATCAAGACAAAGACCATGCATATAGTTATAGGTGGCTTTGTAGAGCGCTTGTCCCAGTCTGTCGAAATTTATTTTTTGATGGTCGGTAAAGGCTATTTCATTGTTGGCAAAGGAGCCGGTCTGCTTAGGCAGGTGCTCGGCGCCATAGTTTTGTGGGTGTTGGCCCGATGGGCTATGCAGGGTCATGGCATAGCGGTGCCAAAAGGCCGATTGCAGCACCCCTGCTTCAAACATTTGACGCACTGCTTCCAGTCCGTCCAGCGTTTCTTTTTCTGTTTGCGTGGGGAAACCATACATCAGGTAGGCGTGCACCATGATGCCACTTTCGGTTAGGTGTTGAGCCGTGGTAAAGGCCTGTTCCACCGTCACCCCCTTATTGATGTATTTCAGGAGTCTGTTGGAGGCCACTTCTATACCGCCCGACACGGCAATGCAACCGGCACGGGCCATTAAACGGCAAAGGTCTGCATCGAAGGTTTTTTCAAATCGAATATTGGTCCACCAACTCACTACCATTTTACGTTCTATGATTTCCTTGGATAGTTCGCGCAGCAGTCGCGGTGGCGCTGCCTCGTCGGTGAAATGAAAGCCACTACTGCCGGTTTGCTGCATAACAGCTTCCATGTAATCGCAAATCTGGCTGGCTGGCAAGGCCTCAAAGCATTTGATATAGGGCAGGGAAGTGTCGCAAAAGGCACATTTGGCCCAGTAGCAGCCATGCGCTAAAACCAGTTTGTTCCACCGTCCGTCGCTCCATAGTTTGTGCATGGGATTGGCCACTTCTATCAGCGAGATATATTTATCCAACTGCAAATCGGAGTAATCTGGTGCCGGTATCTGTGTAAAAGGTAGGGCGTGATGCGGCTGTCGTGCATGAAAGAGGATTTGACCATCAGGGTTGCGACAGAAGGTCTGACATAAAGTAGCGCTGCCATCACCGTTTAGGTGGTTGATCAATGCCCGTAGTGCCGGTTCGCCGTCGTCCAATACCAGGTAGTGCGCAAAATCAAAGACTTGTGGATCACTTAACTGGCGCAGTTCAGTAGTTACATAGCCGCCTCCCCATGCTACTGTGACGTTCGGATAGTGTTGGCGAACATGGCGACTGCATCGGAAGGCGCCCATAAGGTTTCCAGGAAAAGGGATGGAAAAACAGACCAGCTCAGGATTTGTTGTCTGCAATTTTTCTTCCATCAGCTCAAGCAGCCACTCATCGAGCAAGGTGACGGGTTTCGACAGGGCTGCCAGCAATGGTTGGAGGTGGGGGAGGCGCAGACAAAGATGTTCTGCATAGCGGCTCAATTCAAAATTTGGATCTATGGTGGCTTTGATAAAATCGGCCAGTTCTTCGATGTAGAGCGTTGCCATGTGTTTGGCCATTTCGGTGGTGCCCAGTGCGCCAAAAGCCCAATCGGGATCGGCCATGTTGTTAAACCGTTCTCCCTGTGGTAACCATTCGGCATTGCAGATACGTGTTGCCAGCGTGGGTTCCATTCCTTGCAGAAAGCGCATTACGGCCTCGATGGAGTCGAGGTACCGCTGCTGGTTTACCAGCAACTGACGAATGGCGTCGGGCATTTTTTTGGAAACTACAACGCGTTTAAAAACCGCCTGCAAGCCCTCCCTCGAAAAAAGACGGTTCACCAATTCTATACCTAAATCAGCCTGGTACACCTCATGCCCTTCAGCCACTAGAAATCCTTTTAAATAGGGCGTGGCCGGATAGGGCGTGTTTAACTGCGTGAGCGGCGGTGTGACCAGGAGAATTTTCATTGGCTGACGAGGTTATTGTTAGTGGATGGGAATGGTGAAGTAAAAGGAGGACCCTGCCTGCTCCTGACTTTCAACCCATATTTTTCCGCCGTGTTTCGCTACAAATTCCTTGCAAATATTTAAACCCAACCCGGTTCCTGTTTCATTTTGAGTGCCTTGCGTTGAATGATAGGCTTCAACATGAAAAAGCTTTTTGACTAGTTTCAAAGGTATTCCAACGCCAGAGTCAGTTACAGCCACTTCCACAGAATGGGAGTTTATGTGAGCAGAAAGTCGTACAGAACCTCCCGGGTGGGTGAATTTTATCGCATTGGAGATAAGGTTGCGTAAAATGGTGCCAATCATTGATTTGTCCGCATATATTTCCAGTAGTCCGGTGATTTGATTGTCAATACGGATGTGTTTTTTTTGAGCGGTTTCCAGGTACAAGCTCTCAATTTCCATCACAAGTTCAGCGAGGTTGAAACGGGTCGGCTTAAACTCTAGTCTGCCGCTTTGCTGGTTCGACCATTCAAAGAGATTCATTAACAACTCCATATATTTTTCAGAGGTGTCGTTGATAATGGCAGAATACTTTTTGACTTTCTCTAAATCATTGCTTTGTGCTTTTTCAACAAGTATTTTGCTGAATCCGAGAATGGCGTTGAAGGGACTTTTTAAATCATGGCTGATAATGGAAAAGAACTTATCCTTCTCTGCATTTAATTTTTCGAGCTCTTTGTTTTTTAGAATAATCTCTTCTTCTGCCTTTTTTCGAATGGTGATCTCCCGCCGTAAGCGGGAAGTTGCTTCAGCTAATTCTCTGGCATGATCTATTGCTTTATCACCCAGAAGTGACTTTTCCATGTGGGTTACAAAGTCCCGCACCTGAGAGATTTGATGGTCTATAAGCTGATGAACCAATGCTTCTGATTGCATCTCCTGAGGATTATCGCTGTTGGCCTGAACCAAATTAGCATTGGAAAAGGCAGTGTAAAGGAACTTTTTATAGGAAAGCTCCATGGCATCTGTCTTGGCAGATGCACCCCAATATTTATAACGAAAATAAGCCTGTTTCCAGTAATGATAGGCTAAATGGCTGTTGCCCGAAAAGGTCCAAAAATCATACAGCCTTTCGCAAATGATGCCTTCCCACTGAACAAACCCGTTTTTGTCGGCCTCATCAATGGCTTGTGAATAAAGGTCCAGGGCGACTAAAGGATGACCTTCAATTCTTTCTGTTTCAGCACATGCCAACAGATATTTGTGTTGGAAGTTTTGTGGCGAACTGCCCGCCCAAATTTCTAAAAGTGCCTTAATCCGGTATATCTCCTGATGCCAAACATTCTGTGTGTCATCAGTTTGCTGTGCGTAGAGTGCGGTCATCACCAGTAATTTGTTAACCGCATACTCCGG
>DHVH01000152.1 GCA_002412555.1 Marinilabiliaceae bacterium UBA5213
TTTCCCAACTTTCGGTGGCCGGATTATAAGCATCCAAGAGGTCTTCTATACCTGGAATACTGTACAATGGTTGGTTGTAATAGGTCCTGTTTTGCTCCGGAAATATGGAAAACAGTGACCCAATATTGGATAGCTGTGCCAGGTAATTGGCCAGCATCTGTTCAAACACGATTAAATAGGCTTTTAGCTGTTTGGCTTGGGCTTTCCTGACTTTACCTTGTTCTTTTGAGAGATGAGAGATATCTCCGGGGATTCCGGCTTTACCAATGCCGTAATTTCTTGGAAAATCATGTTGAATGGAATGGTATTGAGCTAAATTGAGGTATTGGCCCTTTGGTTCAGGTAGGTGGTCATCGGCTAAATCTATTGTTTCGGTGCTTTGATCTTTCATATCATAAAAGAGGGCTATAATATCGGCATATTGGTTGGTCACCTCCTTTTGGCCTTTCATTATTCTGATACGCGATTTCTCCACTGATAAACGCGGCTTATACAGTTTGTTTTGAGTGAGTTTCAGGCAATTGCGGTTGTTGACCGACAAGGGTTGGTTATTGATATAATTTGAAAGCAGCAGGTTGCTGACTGAGACCACGCCATTGTTATATTTTTCCTGCAAAAGACCGTTTTGATCGAGGATAAGCTTGAGCACATCTGAGGTGTAAAATGTGTCAGTCTCCTGTTGATTGAGCTCCTGGTCTTCTATAAAGCCATTGGCCAATAAGGGGCCCTCGTAAATGCGGTCAAGCGTGAGCCCTTTGTCCAGCATTTCACCCAGTAAGTATTTGTTTATTCTGGGCGAAATAAAGTCATCGAGGGCTAATAGGACCTCTGAAATGACATCGTTTTTATTGGATTCGGCAAATATTTCGATGTCCGCAGAAATAGCAATTTCTTGTATTCTGACTGCTTTAAAGCTAAAGAAGTCTTCGCTAAGGGAGCGATGGTTGTTGAGCAAAAGCCTGATTTCTTCAATAATTGAATACGCTGCCTCTATTTTTTTGTTGAATTTAACAACCAGACTGTCCTCTAAGATAGCAGGATCCGTAACGATATCGGCTGCATCAATTTCAAGTTCGGCGATGATCGCATTTTTAAGCTCATCCGGCGTGTATAAATCTGATGAACCGGAAGCCTTAATGCGAAGTCCAAATTTATACTTTTTACTACCGGCATAGCTTACTTCAACAACCGTAAAATAGTCCTGACTGTTGGGGATAAGTCGCAGCTTTTCTCCGGGCTGTCCGGGCACTTCCAATAGCTGTATTTCATCAATGGAGATCAGGCTTCTCCAATCCTCAGGCATTTCGTCCCATACCGGAAAAGCCAATTCCAGAATGACTTCAGATCCTGTAACATCGATGATTTGCTTCAGGATGCTGCTGTTGAGATCTTCCAGTTCATCGTCCGTTTCAAATTCCACCAGTATGTCGTATAAGCCTTTTATTGCCAATGGGTTTCCTGTGCTGTAGTTGATTTCATGGCTGATCGGATTTAAGAAAAGCGATAATTCAGACTGTGTGGCTATTTCCACCCAGGCATTTTTTATCTTCAAATGATCAATAATCAGCTTTCTAATATCGTTTACTGTAGTTGGGTGACAGGGAAGTATTTGGTGGGGCTGCCAAAGACCCGATTCTTCATAAAGTGAAGGATTATCTTTGTTTTCATGGAGCATGTCGGGTATGCTGCTTTTGGTCCTTTGTCCCAAATCGGTGATGGCATAACTCAATATCTCAAGGGTGGTGATACCTGCATCCGAAAGATTGTGATTGCTCCATATTTTTCCCGCCAGCTCAGTGATGTGTTGGATGGCCTGAGACCGCAGAAACTCGAAATCGAGGCTCTTTTGATCAGGTTTCTTTTTTGACAGCGTTAATTGGCTCACTTTTGACTCTTTTAAGGTTTGTTTGTAGGTCGCTCATACATAACTATGCCTGCTTTAGCCCAATTTTTTTTCAATCTTTTCGAGGCGATCCGAAAGTTCCTTGATGGCATTGATGGCGAGATATATGAGGGCGCTCCCGTTGTAACTCAGCACTTCTGTTTCTTTTTTGTCGGTATCCTTCAGTTTTGCTTTCACATTGGTGACCATGTAGGGACATATTTCTTTTACTTCCTGAGCTATCACACCAATGCCTTTGTAGTTGTTGGTTGTTCCTCCAAGTCCATTGTATTTGAATGTTTTGGGCACTATCTTTTTGATGGCATCCAAGCCCTCTTTGAAATCTTTAATATCTTTTTTAAGCCTCTCGTCGGATGATTCATCCCACATACCTCCACCGGTTTTGGCAGCCGTGCCGTTTACCTGAAGGTTAAAAATGGGACTGATGGTGTTAATTCCCACATGGCCTGTATTGGGGTTGCCTGTGCCGTTGCCACGCAGGGTAAACAGCGGGTTATTGCGTTCGCATAGATTGATTCGTCCGTTTTGAGGAGTGTTGAGATTTAGATTGCCGCTTGATTCCAGACCAATGGCGTAGCTGGTAGCTGCGGTATGCGCTTGATTAGAAATAAAGGTGTTCACCCGCGCCGCTCCAGTGCCGTTGACAATCAAGGCATTGCCGATTTTTACGCGCTGATTTTCACCAGTATTAGCTCCTAACTCGACTTCAAATTTAAAGGGGGGAGTGCTGGGGGTGCCTACGGCCACATTACCCGATGAGTAGGAGATGTTTGATCCGTTTGTCTCCCAAGTGTCCCCACCGCCTCCGCTGCCCAGAGGCGACCAGGTGGTGCCGTCGAAGCCTTCAAATCGTTCAGTGGCGGTGTTCCATCGGATGGTACCAGCCGTGGTGTTGCTGCTGTCTCCCAAAGTGATGCCTCCGTTAACATTTAAACTGTTATTGGTGGTGTCGTCTTCAAAGTTAATAAAGGAGTCTATCAAGTCCGAAAAATGTAATTCGGTTGGTTTAAAACCTGTTTGGAAATTAGCCTTAAGGTTTACTCTGCTTTGCTTTGCCATTGCTTACTGTTTTTATGGTTTATTTATAGGATTATACTATGTTGTTGCTGGAGCGACGATAAAATCCATTCCAATAGTCATGAATCCAATGCCTTCGTATTCGACGGTGCGACAAGTGTCTTCGTTGGGTTCTATAACTGATATGTAATGCTCTTCTACTGATGTTAGGATGGATTTGGGCGAGGACGAAAAGGCGATTTCCACATCCTCGCCTATGATAAAGTCATCACCCAGAATCATTTCACCAATCCCGGGTGGGTTGAGTGCCCTGACAATAAAATCGGTCTCTATAATCATGTCTCCTATGCCCCCGTGCAGGCGTTCCCGGTTGATGTGGTACAGCTTGAAATTATTGACATAATCGACATAGGGTCGATTCTCTATGAAATAGAGGAGGTCTGATTTGTATAGTTTTCCTCCAAAAACAATGTCCTCGCCCTGCTCAAACGCCCAGGGGGATAAGAATTTCTTTATGTCATCGTTCAAAAGATGCCCATAGTACCCTGCATCGTATCCAGGGTAGAAGGCCACCTTGAAGTGGGCAATCAATTTTTCGTAACGGGGGTTTTCAACATTTACTTTTACAAAAGGAGATATGTATTTCTGTAGATAGTTGCTTATTTTAGTTAGGTTGAGCGTGCTGGTTTTTGGTTCAAGCGGATGGGTGGCATTCTGATGGGTTAAGTCCTGAATAGGAATAATGGTAACACTACCGGGGGCGTAATAAGCATCCAGACTGGTGTGACCAATGCACTTAATTTTATGCATCCCGGGGAATTCCTGAAGAAGGAGATGTTCATAATCCCAAATAGCTGAGGCTCGGTGCTTATGCCTCAGTCGCTCACTTACCCTGGTATATAAACTGCTGTCTGATTCCTGTGGGCGACCATTAAATGACGGGTAGGGCTGGGATATCGATTTAATGGCAGCATCCTTTACCAGTAATTTTTTGATGGTATTTTGAGGGAGTGGCTGACTAAAATGGGCAGTATAATCAATGCCTTGTTGAATATCAAAATGGGCTGTAACCGCGTTTAACTTTAGGTCGATGATGAAATTGGCACCTTCAGCATGGTCAGCAACACTGGCCCTTATCCAGTAAAGGTTTGGGGGCATTACGGTGTTTTGTTTGGAGGCTTTGCTGCCTATTGACAATTCGATGATTCCGGAGGTTTGAAATCCTTGCGTTGAATCAAACAAAAGGTCCAGATCGTGAAGGTCTATCCATTGGTTGTTGGACAAATAGGACCATTGTATATTTTTGGTTGTTAATGTTTTGGACGGGTCGGCACTGCCTTCAAGTTGCTGAATAAGCAGGTTTAGATTTTGGGGAGGAGAAAGATTTTCAAGACCCATGTACAGGTAACCCTGCTGTTTGAATGGTGGAAGCAGCGGCTGTGCCGCAGCGGCTGAAATAAGTTTAAAACCAAAAGGTTCGATATGGTAAAAAGATGAAGGCTTTCCTTCCTCTGCCATGTTTATCCATTCCGAGGCGGTGTAGTCAATTGAAAGTTCTTTTATTTGTGGGGTGTAGGGGGCATTAGGAAAGGAGGCTTCTTTCTCTAGTGCTTTATCAATGGCGGCCTGGGTGTAGCGACCAATGTATTCCTTATGGCCAAAAGCCTCAAAAATACTGCCTGGCCCCGATGGCTGAGTCAGTACCAGCTTTAAAAACCCGGAGGATGATAAATGGTTATAGGTGGTTGGCTCATCTATATTCTGGTTGGGTGAATAGGCAATACCACTTGAGGCAAGGGCGCTATTAAAGTCATGGTTGGTGATTTTTATTATTCTGGTTTCTTTGGAATTGACATTAAACAGGTTAAGGTTGTCCCCTAACTTAATTTGCCATTTTCTATCGTGCAACAAATGTAGGTCTGCTTTAAATATGAGGCTGGACATAGGGGGTGGAGTTCCATCTACATATTCATTGTACCATGTGCCCAGATTCTCCTGCGGCAGGTCATGC
Organism: Marinilabiliaceae bacterium UBA5213; assembly: GCA_002412555.1. Classification (GTDB taxonomy): domain Bacteria; phylum Bacteroidota; class Bacteroidia; order Bacteroidales; family Marinilabiliaceae; genus Geofilum. Next base: position 4,932 of record DHVH01000152.1, read on the forward strand.
CAATCGATCTCTAGCTGTAGGCTTTCAAGTTTTTTACGTGCAAACTCCGGATGCCCAATGTAAAAGCTGGAACCCATTGTTGGGGTGCTTCCAAATGGGTTAAATGGTTTTCCGGCATCCAGTACCCCTGTGTCATTCTGGACCACCACGTTTTTCAGGCCCGACACGCTTGTGCGGATGTATATCGAGGAAATAATTTCCGTGGAAAGCATGCTGTAAGGCAATCTGGATGTGTTGTATAGTATTTTAGCCATTGGCCAGTCACTGGAAAAACCCTCCCCAATCACTTGGTCGTCATATTTGCTGACTGCCGGTAAATCCGGTGGCACAGTGGCAAGGATGACGATCTTATTAAAAGCTGCCAGACCCAAAGACGGGTTGGCATTTACTGTGACAATACTTACCTGGTAGGTGGCTGGCTCCACCCATCCCTTGTCGGTGCTCAGCAGAATGGTGAAGGCATTGGAAATGTTTTGGTTGTCCAAAAGGGGATAATGGTGTTGAAGTGCTAGCTCAATCGTAATGTTTCTTAACCCTTCACTTAATATCAGCATGGGTGAAGCAATAGCAAAGCCAATGGTGGCAGAGACCATGTTTCGATCGTTGTCGGCTAAGCCCTTTTGGCTCATGCCAAAGGGGGGCCATTGCTGTTTGTCGGTGAAGGCTGCCCCCAAGCCATCCATCGAATTGGCATAAGGCGCAGACCAAACCTCCCCCTTCTGGTTTTTGTCGATGAACAGAGATTTGATGCTCACAATGGAAGTGTGGCTGATAATTACTTCTCTGGAGGTTTTATAAACCCGGCTGTTACCGGAAAAATCTTTCCCGGCATTCAAGGGAGTATCCTTTTCTACTTTATGTTGTGAAATGTTTTTATTAGGCTCAAAAACAATATGGACTTTATCGGGAATGGGGTCATTCACTTTAAAGGCTAAGAGCTCTTTGTAGAAAAAGTCAAGGTGCTTTTGAGTTATTTGGTTGATGTCCCTTTTTAAATATTCAAACAGCTTGAGAAAAGCAATAAATAAGGCCTGATGAGGTTCTATGTCTTGCGTTTTTCCCCAAGTCTGGATAAACTGTCTAATTTTTTCTTTGGATGAGAACATGGAAAAGAAAACTTGCCAATTACCTTCTGCCGCATCCGTAAGGTTGTAATATTTCAGTTGGGCTGAAAATTGGTAGGCGAAATCCAAAAAGTCATCGATGTCCCTTTCCTCCACCAAAAAATAGGTGGGGTTTAGGGCCAACTGCGACCTGGATTTTTGACTGGTGCCATCTCTAAGGATGGCTTCTATTATGTCTTTGCTTTTGTTCATCAATTTTTAACGGGTTGTTGGTGTGTAAAAGGGATAGACCAGATTGTAGCGCGAATTGGTCGCTCGAACCGTATACTCTATATCTATATCTATTTGGCCTTGGGTGGTTTTGTCGTACAGCGAAATTTTATGGACATCAATCCGGGGTTCATAATAAAGAATGGCCGTTTCTATCAGGTCTTTGATGTAAGTCTGAAAGGTGGTTGTTAAGGGTTCAAACAATAACTCGTCCAATGCACAGCCATATTTGGGCTGCATGATGCGCTCACCTGGACGGGTCGAGAGCAGTACTTGCAGACTGCTTTTGATATTGGCTTCTCCTTCCAGCATTATAGCTCGTTTTTCTGATTTCGAAAAGGTGGGGGGAAAGCCCCAGCCTTTGCCCAAAAAGCTGTTTTGTGACATGGTTCTATCCTCCAATAATTACCGTTGGTGCTCCTAGTATTATGGTTCCTCCATGGGCGGTTGAATCGCCCATACGGGCTGCCGGCATGCCGCCAATCATAACAGTTGCCGAACCTGCAATAATTGTATCAGGGGGTCCGGAGCAGGTAACCATATCGCCCACGCGGGCTGCCGGCATGCCGCCAATTAAGACGGTTGGGCAACCCGGGGGCAATATGGGCCCTCCCACATGTGGTACTGTGCCGGTTAACATCGGACAGGTATGCATATCTGAAACTCTTGCTGCTTGTGCCATTATCTTTGTTTTAAGCGATGCGTTAATTGATTTGAACGAGGCTCCCTTTAACGGTCACTGTTGCGCTTGAAGTTAACTCGGCTCCGGCTCCGCCGTCACTTTTAAAGCTGGCCTTGGCCTTTGCCGTGATGTTGACCCCTTCGATATTGATATCTCCTTGGGCTTTAATGTTCAGGTCGGCTCCACTCTCAAGGGTGATGCCATCAGAATTGAGCAGGACTTTGTTCTTGTTTTCGTCCTCCATGGTTATGGAGCCATCTTTTTCATCCAGAATGATTTTTTTGCCGCCCGGGGTTTCAATTGAAACCGACTTGTCCTCATCGTTGAACAGGAGTTTTAACTGACTCCTGCTGGTGTACCCCTTCTCGTTATTGTCCTTTGAAATGGGGTTAGGTGTGGGATGGGCACTGCTGTTAAGCATGCCCAGCACAATAGGGTTACGAAGGTCGTTGTTGACAAAGCCGACAATGACTTCGTCATTTTCTTCGGGACGAAAGAAGGTGCCGCGTTCCTTGCCGGCATCCAGACAGGAGAGGCGTGCCCATACGCCTTCTTCATTGGCATCAATCATGGGCAGTTTAACCTGAATGCGGTCTTCGCCCTCCGGGTCATCTTCAATCTGAACCACTTTCCCAATTTGCAGTCCTCTAATGCCCGGTAATAAATCGTCAAATCTTTGCGTGAGATTGAATTTTTTGGTCAGCCATTCGGGGTCTATTCCAAATTGCACGTCGGTGGTCCATCTGCCATCTGTTATGCCATGAAAAACACCGCTGACAAAGGCCGGGCCGTTGAAACGGTCACCCAAACCACGCAGTTCGATTAACATACCGGGAACAATGTTGGAAACCCCTTGAAATTTGACCCTTCCACGTGTTTTGGCGATGCGACTGCGCAGCAGTCGGGCATCTGCCCAGGCCTGAATTTCTTCCTGCGACGCATTACCTCCCTGAAGCATGGTGTATTTGACAGAACCTGTTGACTTTGCCAAATCTGTTGCAGATAAATTTCCATTGAGAGGAAGATCGGCTTCATCTGCCTCCACTTCAATAACTTCCTGAGTGGCTTTGTCCCAGGCCTTGGTGGCCACTGTGGCATATTGGTTTCGTCCATCCATTTCGCCGTCAAATTCCAAAATGGTAGCGCCATATTCCAGAGTGATTTCGGTACCCTGATTCAAATCTGGAGGCTTAACTGCTAGCTCATCGAGATCTGGAAAGCACATTAAACCACTTACTTCTGCCCGGGAAAGTAAAAAGTCCCAGTCGCTCATATCGTATTGAACCATTTCGGCATGGCTTATGGCAGTTGCTTCAACGGAAGGAGAAAAGTCATGGTCGCCCAATAAATCCTCTATGATTTCTGAGTCGCTCATGTTATAGTAATACTTGCTTTTCCGTGCCAGAGCCATTTTAAAAGCTTTGTGGCGGCACTCCACAATGAGCATGGCAGAGCCGGAGGATCGGACTTTAAGCGAATGTTTTACTATGATGCCTTTGAATATGGGTGCTTCATCGGAGTGGTAGCCCGAAAGGATTTCAATTTCATTGCCCGGTATAAATAAGTCGGTATTGCTGGCTTTAAAGTCTGATTGAGCAGCTTCACCATCCAGCAGAACTATTTTTGCAAAAGGGATGCGATCCACTTCCACACCAACTGAAACGGACATGATCTGATAGGTGCGTTCCAATTCGGTTCCATTGATGATAATGGTTTGTGTGGCCAGATCTGAACTGGCAGGTGTTTCTATGGTTCTGGTTTCGGGCATATTAATTCATTGATTTATTTAAAGGGGGAAAAACAATTTTTTGTCCCGCTTCAAGCTGTCTGAAATTCAATAACTGGTTAGCCTCGGCGACTTTTAAATAGTACTTGGAATCACCGTAAATCAAATAGCTGAGGTAGGGCAAAGTATCACCTTCTTTAATGGTACGGACATGGGTTAAATCGGGCGACTGGGCATTTTCCTGCGCTACCCTCAGCTGGTCTTCCACAAAGCCTTTAAACTTGGTCTTGGCCAATGCTCTGATGGGTGAGCCATCTGGCTTGAACAACTTAAATGTTATGGCCATATCCGTTAAGCAGCCCTTAAACAAGAGTGTGCCCCAGCTGATTCTCAGGTAGTTGGGTTTATGCGTATCGCCATCATAATCAAGTGTTACTTTTTTAAGCAGTTCAATCTCATCCACCACATCGTTCAAAGAACCCGACTCGGGAAGGGCTCCGGTACTATCAAAAACAAAATCAAATTCGAGCTCCTGAGGTGCTATTTTATTGAATTTGAGGGCAGCGGCACTGGTTCCGGGAGCTTGTTGTTCTTCCAATTCAATCTTGTACTTAAAGGTGTAAGTCTCCGGATTGATCAGTGCTGAAAACTCCCCGTCGTCCACTTTGTTGTTGAACTCAGGGTCGCTGTAAGCCACAATTTTTAGTTTTTGCAGAGCTCCTTCCATTTATCTCTCTTTTTTCATTTCAAGTATTTCCAGAACTTTTTCGATGCATTCAGAAACCAGTGCGTCTTTGTCGAAGCCGCCAGACCCGGGGTCTGGCGACTGCTCGGCTGCTGCTGCAGGGTTTTTATTCTTTCCCCCATCAGCCACTGCATTGATGATGAGTTCTCTTATCTCTATGGGCATAATTATTCAACGGTAAAGTATTGGTATCTCAATTCAATGGTTTCCACCATGAGCTTGTTTTCTTCGGCACTCATATCAGAAACACTCCATTTCAAGGGCCAGGCATTTTTGATCTTCCATGTTTTTAAGGGCTCGTGCTCCCCGTTTAATAAGGAAACCACCAGATCTGAAGGCAAAATCTCCAGGTTATTGAAGGCGTTTAAGCACCAGTCGATCAATTCTGAACCGACAAACAGGCCTCTTTTCAATACCAAATTGGGATACTTAGAGCGCAGGGGAAGCACGTGTTCAAATCGGTTTTCCCCACCTTCCTTGATGGATTCGGTTTCAAATTCAACATTTAGTCCGGAGACCGATTGAAATTTCGAATCATTTTCGGTCCCTGTTATCCCATCGAGATTAACCCTGAAATGAAAGCCAACCGGTGGATAGTAATTGCTCATGGGGATGAAATTTGTGTGTTGGTTTAGCCATTTTGTATGGTGATGCCTTCGTGCGCCAGCTCCATGGTTTCAATGGCGGTTTCGTTGCCATCGGCTTTTAAATCCGTGGAAGTGAGCTTGGTAGGCCAGGCGTTTTTTACCATCCATGAAACCACCGGTTGATGCTCTTCATTCAGCAGACTGATGGTGAGATTGCGCCGCTCAATTTTTCCCAGTTGAACCGTGTTGAACCATTCGTAAAATTCATTATCATCCTTAAAGGTGCCCCGTTTAAGCGTAATGTTACTGGACTTTTGCATGCCCGGCATTTTAAGTTTGGAATATTCGGGACTTGAGCCTTCCCGATATTCGATCACTTCGTTTTCGATTTCTAATCCGGACAACTCGGTAAAGCCAATTTTGGTTCCTCCCCAATCTACTTGGAAATGAAACTTTGGTAGTGGATATTCTGCCATGATTTTTCGTTTTAATAGTAGTTAAATATTTAATGGTTAACTGTTTGTGTTACTCTTGCATCTTGTGGGAGAACTTAAGGATGATGAATTCGGCCGGTCGTACTGCGGCCATGCCAATTTCAACAACCATTTTGCCTTCGAGGATGTCCAGACTGGTCATGGTTTCACCAAGTCCTACTTTTACAAAAAAGGCCTGATCGGGTTTGGCGCCTGCCAGCGCTCCCTGGCGCCATTGTAGCAGCAGGAAATTTTCTATCATGGCCCGCACTTTAACCCAGGTGTTGGCATCATTGGGCTCAAAGACGAAGTGCTCAGTCGATTTCTTTACCGACTCCTCAACCATGTTGAAAAAGCGGCGAACATTTACATAGCGCCATTCATTGTCGTTACCCGCCAAGGTTCTGGCCCCCCAAACCAGAATGCCCCGGCCGGTGAAGGCCCGGATGCAATTGATGGATTTTCCGGTAGTGTGCACGTTCAAAGCGCTTTGATCGGCATCCGTTACCTTGATGGCCGTTGATAATACGGAAGAAAGGCTGATGTTGGCAGGCGCTTTCCAAACCCCGCGGGTACTATCAACTGTACAATAAACGCCGGCAATGGCTCCGGATGGCGGTAACAATCTTTTGTCCTTTGTAATCCTGTCTATGACGCCCCTGAAAAAAGGATGGCTTTCAAAAGCGATGGATTCGGCTATGGTCTGGTAGTGCAGTGCTTTATCAAACAGGTTTAGAAAAGCCTCCATCAACTTATTTTCTGTTTCAGAAAGCAGGTCAACAAAAGCGCGTTGTAGATTGGTTCCTGTTATGGGAGAGGTATTCGCCGTAACATCGTCAAAGTCGTCACCGCCCAGCCAATCAGTACTGTTCAAATCCGCGTAAATACTGGCGGCGGCAATTCTGGAGCCCAATACTAAAGGGGTAATATCGGCATGCTTTTCTATGGCCACCAAGTTTATTATGGCATCAATCAGGTCGGTGTCTGCTTTTAAATCATCCAGGTTAGCCTGTAGTTCAGCTTCAACATTGGTGTCCAATCGAACCAACACCAGAGCCATATTGGCCAGAGTGTTCATATAGTGCGTAAAATTGGTCATAAGGGCATTGTTGCTGATAATTCCTTTTTTCAAGCTCCGAAGATAGTCCTCAGTGGAGTTTAGACCTCTTTTAAGCACCATATCCGTATTGGTTTGCATGATGTCAATTAACCCCTCGATGTCGGCATAAACGGCTTCGAGGTTGGTAACCATGGCCTGCAATTCTGCATCCCCATCAGAAAATCCTGATAGGTCGGTGATGTCACTTTCGTCCGGATTGATAAAATTGAGCTGGTTAAATCGTACTGAGACTTGGTAAGTGGTGTTGATCCATGGATGATAGGCGGCTCCGTACTTGAGATGTTGCGTGCCTACATTGGCCCGAAATTGATCAATCTGCGTTTGAATCGCATCTTCCTCAAATCCTTCCATAATGTCCATGATCACAAACCGGTCCATCAGCTTCCCCGACTGTTCCAGAGCTGCTTTTTGAAGGTTGCCAAAGCTGACATAATCCGGGTCGTCTCCATCCATTAGTGCCACGGCATCCGGAAACAGAATCAGCGTGGGCTCATCGAATTGGAAGAGCTTGTCGAGTCCGATTTTTAGTCCGACCGGCTGGGCAGGATTGGTGCGATTTTCATATTCAATCGGATTTTGATAAGATCCTACCGAAACGATGTAGCAGTCACCACCCCCATTGTCAAAGTAGACTTTCAGTGAGTTGTAGAGATAGAAGCGCTTGTCGGCTTGCACCGAATCAATCGCGTTATGGTTGGTGGTGTCAACTGTAATTTCGTAGCTGTCGGGCACGTAATCCCCACCAAACAATTCAGCGAAAGCGAGTAGCGAGGATATTTTGACAGGCTGATTGGTCAAATCTTTGTTTTGTTTGTCCAGAGCCTTTTCGGTGTAACCGATAAAGGCCGGTATGGCCGTTTCAACTGCTGCTACAGAAGGAGGAAACAGCGAAATTTCTTTGACATAAACGCCGGGCGATTTATAAGACATGGTGGCTCGTATTTAAATGGATGATTACTTTTTGTTCATTGGTGCGACTTAGGACTGTTGCATCATATGTGAGAATTTTAGAATGATGAACTCTGCCGGGCGTACGACTGCCATGCCTATTTCCACTACCATACGTCCTTCCAAAATGTCGAGTGCGGACATGGTTTCCCCCAGTCCCACCCGGACAAAGTAGGCCTGATCCGGCTTGGCGCCCGCCAGGGCACCATTGCGCCACTGATTCATCAAAAAGTTTTCGATCATGGAACGTACCTTTACCCAGGTATTGGCATCGTTGGGTTCAAAAACAAAGTTGGACGTGGCTTTTTTGGTGGATTCTTCCACCATGTTATAGAAGCGGCGCACATTGATGTAGCGCCATTCGTTATCATTACCGGCAAGGGTCCGGGCTCCCCAAACCATTACGCCTTTGTCTGAGAAGGATCGTATGGCGTTGACCGACTTGCCAGAGGTATGCACGTTGAGGTTGTCGTTGGCGTCGTTGTCTAATCTTACCAGGGGCTCAATGACTGCATTGAGACTAATATTGGCAGGTGCTTTCCATACACCACGGGAGTTGTCTACAGTGGCATACACCCCCGCTATGGCGGCACTGGGTGCCAGAACGACCTTCATCTTTTTTATCTCCTCTACCACCGAATTGTAAAGGGCATTGTTGATATGGAATAGGGAGGTGCCTACCGATGTGTCGTCTTTCAGCACCGTGGCAGCAGTGGCACTGCCTGTTATGCTTACCTGGTTTTCATTGTATTGGTAGGTAAATACACTTCTCAGCCACGGATAATAGGCTGCCCCGTATTTAAGGAAGGAAGTGCCTATTCTGCTTCTGAAACCATCCGGACTGCTATTGATAACATCGGTGCCTCCTGCTTCGTTAAAATCTAAATTCCCCTGATAGATATCTACCAGCGCAAAGCGATCCATTAGGTCGGCGCATTGTTTCAAGGCGCCATGGGTGCCATCGGTATATAAACTATAGAAATTAGCTGCCCCGGAGGTGATGGAGATGGCGTCGGGGTACACAATCAGTGTGGGTTCATCTTCCTTTTTGAGGGTAGGCATGCCGGTGAGCAAAGTCGCGGCCACAATTGACGGAGCCGTTGCGGATGGGTCACTGGTGTAATTGGCTACTGAAATAATGTAACAAGGGCCACCGCCATTGGCAAAATACAGTTGTAAACTGTAGTACATTCGGTAGGTAAAAGGGAAGGACAGCGCTACGCTGTCCACCGTTTCTTCTGTTCCGGTGGTGTCTATGGTAGCCGTAATGCGTTCATGAAAGGCCCCTCCAAATATAGACTCGTATTCCACTAATGACTTAATGCGTACGGCAATGTTGGTATAGTCCATCCCATCTTTAAAAGCTCTTTCGGTATAGCCAATAAAGGCAGGAATCGCCGTCTCAACCTCGGCTATGGAAGGCGGAAATTTGGATATTTCTTTAATGTAGACTCCAGGTGTTTTGTACGACATGGCAATGAATTTTAGGTGGATGTATTAAGAAAAATGTCTGAATAGTATTGGGTCGGTTCTGGTTTTATCACCAGCTCGTCCGGGTTTGGCAGGTTATTGCCGTTAAAGGGGATGTTTAAAAATCCATGTTGGGTCAAGGGGTTGAAAGTGGATTCATGAACAACTTCGTTGTCCTTGTTGAAGTATCTCCAGATGGTTGACCGGCTTTTAATTCTAAGTTCAAAACTGCGCCGGGTTATTAGATTGGAGGCATTCACTACGCTATAATCCCCTTTGTCGCTTCCCAAATAGATGTCAATAATTCCAAAGGCGTTGGCCAATGAGGCCAGACTGTCCATTAAGTAAAAATCTGCTTCCAAAAGGACACTTGCATCGGCATTATTGGTGATGGTAATGGAATATTTTCCTTCCGGAAGCGTTCGCATATCCACCTGGTGGGTTAATTGCTGTGCATGACTGGTAAATTCCTCGGTCACAATGGTATTGTTGTCTGCAGCTTTAATCTCAAATGTGGCAGTAATGGCGGCTGCCGAAAAGGTGTAATTGAACATTCGCGGTAAAACGTTTAGCTTGTCGGCCACGGTGACATAATGCAAAGGAAGGTTCCTTAATTTTGTCCAATTGGATGTGTCTGAAGGATCATTGCCTGTTGTGTCGTTGATGGACTGATAGAGCGCCTCAACGCCGCCAGCTTCAAAAGTTACCATATCCCCTTCAGAATAATTGGTTGCATTGTCGTAGGGCTCGGTTGGTGAGTCTATGCGCCAATCTGCCGCTGTAGTGATATTGTTATTGGTACTTCTGGTAGCTTCGTAAATGGCCGTTGGCGCGCTTTCGTTGTTGGTGAGCAGGTCGCCTGGGTAGTAAGCAAAAGTATTTGGGTCACCGTCTGAAGCTGCTGCTGAAGCTGCTGCACTGTCAAAAACAGGAGCTCTTTGGCTTAAGCTGGGATGCAAATAGGCAGCTTTGTCCAGGTTGCTAAAATGGTAGATGGATGCTTCCCCGGTTGTCAGTGGCAGTGCAGAAAAGTTTAAAAGCATTGGGTTTTTCTGCTGGATACAGAAGGTGAGTTTTGTTGGAGATTGCAAATCTGAAAACGCCTGGTCGTCTGACCCATCACTCACTCTGGATAAAATGGTGAAACCTGAGGGGGTAGGCTTCATTATTAGCTGAAGACCTCTTAATAAGCCTGAAGTCCTGTTAGTGGGGAGAATTGTGAGCGCACGATGGATGTTGTATTTTGAAAGTATCTGAAGCTTCTCCTGCTGACTTAATCCTTCATAATGGATTGCGCCTTTATCCAGAAAAAAGTGATGCAAAATCTTCACCTCGAATAGTTCTTTATAGCTTAATCCTGTGCCCATAGTCGTTAAGCGTTTTGGGTTTTGTTGATCTTCACTTCCTTAATTAACTCACCATCACCAATTTTCTTTTCTGATTCAATTTGAATCAATCTTATTTTATAGATCAACGAGGGTAACTGCTTGCCACCCAGGGTGCTCCATAAAAAGTTGATTTCCTCAAAGGAAGGGCAGTATAAATCAACCACCAGTCGGAAATCGTCCATTTTATACCGCGCTTCGGTAGCGTTATTGATGACAGAACTTTTGATGTTAAAACTGTTATGTGAATGGAAAAATTGAATAATCCTGCTTAAATACACCATGGCATTGGTGTATAACGTGGCTGTTGATGAAATAATGATGTAAAGATTGAGATACAAGGGGGCTTTTTTATACTCAGTACTACCATTGACTATTCGATAATTGGGTTGATTTTTTAATGTTTTTTCAACTTCGGCATTGATGAGGGTCACCACAATTCTGTTTTGCAATGTGTTTTGGCCATTATTGCCGGTGGTGCTCTCATATTGGGCGATGTTACCCAGGACTACCAGATCATCGGATTGGGTGTCAAGGGAATCCAGATAAGCATTGAGCTCATTAACAATTAGGTTTAGAGCTTTGGAAATCATTTGGTATGAGGTTTATTGCAAGCGGGTTGCATGGTTTTGGAAATTTGAGACATACTTAAGGGCAAGTTCCAACTAAAGGGGTAGGTCGTCAATCCTCATTAATGAGGATTTTTTATTATTATGTAAAATATAGCAACACTAACTATTGGACCTTTTTCTTAAAAAAGTCCTACTATTGATGGCGTTGGAAAATTTTCGTCGTTTGACAAAGGGGGCCGAACTGACTTTGTTTTTGCAGATTAAATTATCATAAGTTTACTAGCCTGTTTAATAAGTTCGGCCGTGTTTTTAACCTGAAATTTGTTGATGAGGTTTTTTCGGTGAGAGATAACCGTGGTGGTGCTAATATGGAGATTATTGGCTATTTCTTTAGCAATGTATCCCCTTCCAATGAGATGAAGCACTTCTTTCTCCCGCCTGGTTACATTTAAGTCGTCATTTAAAACTGGAAGTATAGGTTGGTTTAATTGGCCAAAGTTTAATAGACTGCTATTTAGTTTATAGGGCGAATTGGGATCTTTTTTTCCTTTAGCAATGAATCCGTATTTATGAATGGTGTTAGGCTCTGGATCCTGATAATCGAATGAAACAAAGGTTAATGGCTTCCAATAACCTTGAGAATGCTTCATCTGGCATTGCATTTTTTTAAAAATGAACCGCATGTTTTCGGGATTGGAGATCGTGTTGTTGCCGGGCTTTGCATGGAAGTACTGTATGTAGGACTGGACATCGTCCGGGTGAACCAGATGGTAAAGTCCGCTTTCATCATGGGGCGATACAATCGGGTGATTACCACCGAGCAAAGAATCTATCGAATGACTTTCCTGGATGATGCATGAGCTTTCGAGGTTAACGTCAAAAGCAGCAAGAATATTAGAAGTGTTGAAAATGGAGACCAATTGGTCAGGATTGTTCTTGAAACACATAAAGAGCACTTTGAGCATTTCATTAAGAAAGCATCTGTCCATGATGAAAAGTTTTGACATTTAACAAAGCATCAGCTATGGCCACTCC
>DHVH01000210.1 GCA_002412555.1 Marinilabiliaceae bacterium UBA5213
GTTTCAATTTTTGCAGACCGGAACTGTTCGCCGCATGGGGGGAGAGAAGGATGTGCCGGTTAATACCCGTGTGATTTCGGGTGCTGCTATCGATTTGTTGGAGGCTGTCAGGAACAAACAGTTCAGGGAAGATCTCTATTTTCGTTTGATGGGAATTCCTATTCATTTGCCGTCCCTAAAGGAACGCCAAAAGGACGTGGTCCTTTTGGCACAGTTTTTTCTTTATCATTTTTGTGAGGAAAATGGGATTGTCCCTCTGGAGTTGACCTTGGGCGCCAGACGAAAGTTGTTGGATTATCCATTCCCGGGAAACGTTCGGGAACTTAAGGCCGTTGTGGAACTGGCTGCTGTGCTGACAAACACTTCACTGGTCACCGAGGAACACATTGTTTTTAACGGGGCCGGTGCAACGCCCGACTTGCTGACTGAAGAGATGTCGCTTAAGGAATACAATGAAAAAATAATCCGCCATTACCTGGATAAGTATCAAAATGTGGTTTTGGTGGCCGAAAAGCTGGATGTTGGGAAATCCACCATCTACAATCTGATTAAAAAGTGGTCTAAAATGTAAGTGGAACGACCCAAATAAAAAAGCGGAGCTTTCGTAAGAAAACTCCGCTTTTAATATTGTATGGTCAAGTCTTAGCTGATGAGCGCCTGATATTCATCGGCATTTATCAGCGTGTCAAGTTCTTTTAGATCTTTAATTTCTATTTTTACCATCCAGCCACCATCGTAGGGCTCTTTGTTGACCAATTCAGGCTGAGATTCCAGATTTTCATTGACCTCAATGATTTTTCCGGCTACAGGCATGTATAAGTCCGATACGGTTTTAACCGCCTCAATCGTACCAAAAACTTCCTCCTTTTCGAGGTCTTCATCTTCGGTATCAATTTCGACAAATACAATATCGCCCAATTCACTTTGTGCAAATTCAGTAATGCCAACAATGGCGATGTTGCCCTCTATCTTGACCCATTCATGGTCTTTAGTGTACTTTAAGCTTTCAGGTAGATTCATGATGCTTTATTTAATATGGTTACGAACCAAAATTAAGTATTTTTTATTGTTTTTACTAACCCTTGTTATTGTGCCAGTGAAAATCTGAAATTGACACCAAAGCTACTGTTGGTAATCGGGTAGCTGGTGGATATGTAGGGCGCATTAAATTGCCGGTCGTAAAAAAGTTGCATGTTAAACCGGTCGCTCAAAACATAATCGGCTGTAAACTTCAAAGTGGTAATTCTTTGACCGGCCGTCATTTGGTTAAGGCCTTCTTCGATCCGGCGAATGATAGAGAAATTATCGCGAATAGAGATATCGGCCCTCAGGTTTAAGTCGGACGACATCTGTCTTTGTCCGCTACCCGAGCCCAGAATCAAATTCATCTTATCAAAGCGGTAACCCAGACCCACCACATACTCGTCGTTATAATTTTCGATGAGCTGGTTGTTGTTCAAACTCAAATTGATGATGCGGCTTTTTTTGTATTCCGCTCTGGTCGAGAGACTGTTGTTCCAGGTGATGTTGAACTGGATAAAAGGCGCAAATTGTTCAGAAATAGATACCCCGTTGATTTGGTATTTGGGAATAAAATTGCCCTGCTCATCGCGCATAAAACTAAAGCCATCCCTCATTTCCTCCCAATCTAAATTGGTCAGGTACTGACCCACATTGTAGGTAGAACGGTAAGCATGGCTCACATCAAAGGAACGGATGTATTTCTGAAACCATTTGATGCGCGAAAGTCCGTCGTAAGTGACCCTCCAGTTGGGCTGCATTTGTAGCAGCGAGGGGATGGCATCCAGGAAAATCCCGTCGGCATCTTTGCCTGAATAGGCTGCTAAAAAGGCCGGTATCATAACGTCCTGAGAGGAGAGACTATAGCCATCTACGCCCGTAGTCACTCCCAGTTCCTCGTCTATATCGGCATAACCCTCGGGTCGGTAGGGGCGACCTTCTACATCCTCGTAACGCGTATCCGTATATATGCCGGTAGGGTGCGTCATGCCTCTTCGTTCACTCCCCAGACGATTGGAAATGGTCTGGCGGTTTGCCAGGAACTGATCAAAAGTGTCGGACTGGTACACGCCTTTTTTGCCAACCTTGTCAAAGGCCGTTCCTATGGCATTGAAAGTCATTGAAAAACTCCCCGATTCCATGGTATTGAACACATCAAAGGCGCCGTTCTGGTAGAGGTAATATTCGCTCAGGTTGTTGGCATATCTGCGGTTGGAAGTCAGGTCGATTTTTAAGCCACTAATAGGTTCCAGCATCACGCGCAGGGTGATGTCCTGGGTGTGACTCATGGAATAGGCCGAGTTAAGGGTGGAGTCCGTGGTGAGCCAGTTGTTCTCAGCTGCCCGCATCGCAAAATCACGCGATTGCCATCCCAGAATAAAAGGAATACCCGGGGCTTGCAGGCCGTCGAAGTTTTCGCTGCCCATGAATTTTGTTTCAGGCAGATAACCCGGAAGGATGGTTCCGTTGTTTTCTGAATACGTTAAAGAAACGCTTCTGAGGCTGGTGAGCAGTCGCAGCGAGAAATCCTTGATGGCTTTCCCGGTATTGGGCTCTTGTGTTTTTTGACCTGTTACCATTACCCGGGCATTGGCCACATCCTGCTGAGGGGTAAAGGTCAGGGTGTTTTTGTCGACAATATTCTGATCGCCCCGCACCGGATGCCCCGACTCATTGAATACACGGGCAGTTACCGTAGAAGTCTCCAGTCGGTGATTAACCGTGAAAGGTTCTCCGGCTTTCATTTCCAGATTGTGCTGGGTAAAGCGCACCGTTTCACCCCCTTGAGTGGCCGCACGTTGCTGCTGGCGTTGGGGCGGACGGTTCAACGCTCTTAAGTACGTCGATTTGTTGTATAAATTGTTAAAGTTCAACTGGGCATTGCCCTGAATGTTGTTAGAGTTGCGGATGATGTTTCCCCATTCATAGTCCATTCGTGTTATCGGACCCTGTTGCCAATTGTATAAAGCGCCATAATTGACGGAGGCTGAGGTCCAGTCCAAATAAGGCAATTTATTGATGGGGATGTTGTAGCTCAGACTCACATTGTGCTGGTAGTTGGTGGTACGCCCCAGATTGGCAATGCTGGTCATTATTGAATCCTTCCAAATTTCGTAATCGTCCTTATACCTGTTTTTATTAACGGGGCCTTCCGGCTCATCTATTACCGCATTGTTCGTTGATCTGAAATCAAACTTGAGCGAGCGGGTCAGGTTGTAAGTGAGATCAAAATGGCGGTTCCAATAGAAATCTTTATTTACGGTAACCGGAATTTGGAAATTGGGATTGCTAATGTTTCGAAGTTGTTCTTCCCGGTAACCACGCATCACTTCCCACCGATAGCCTACCTGCGTGGGCGCCCAATAAAAGTTGAAGTCGCGTATAAGCCCCAGTGCATTTCCCTGCAACGTTTTGAAGGGCTCAACAGGCTTAGGCCTGTTGATGAAGTTATAGGCCAGTATCCCACGGTAGTTCTTGTCGGTTAGGTATTCCGTATCAATATTCCTTCGGTAAGTTTCGTTGTACGAATAGGTCGCACTCAAATTCGATGGTGCATAGAAGGGTGTTTCATTGTCCTTCGGCTGAATTCTTACATTGGTGAAGTTGATGCTTTTCCGCTTGGTATAATCCTGGGAAACATTTTTGATGCTGTCGCGCTCTGCTTTGGTTTCTGCGTTTTTCAAGGCCACATCCAGGGGAACATCCGGATCCAGCGGATAATATTCAGGGGTGGCTATCTGCTCGCTAATGCCGGCATAGAAGGGGATTGAGAGGCGGCTTTCAGGGCCCAGGAATTTACCCAACTCCAGATTGGTGGCCACATCGTATTGGAAAAAGTCTTCCTGACTGCGCTCCGTAACGCTTTGGTCAATGCTGCCGAAACCAACGGTACTGGCCCTACCGGCCACAGATACCGAGCCCAGATCGGCCAGTTTGATGTTCATCCGGCTATTGGCCGCCCATCCGCCACGTTCGTTAAAATCAGAAAGACGCAACTCGTTCATCCAGACTTCAACTGTTTTGGCACCTATGGACGAATTGCGAACCCCTATCATAACGGTTTTTACATTCGAAAGATTGGGGTTACCCTTCACCTTAACTCTGTTATTTGGTTTTTCCGGATCGTACCAACGGTACTCATCGGTCATTTGGATGCTGGCATTGGCCATGCGCATGGCGTCATTTCTGCGTAGCTTGATTTGCTGGAACAATTCCAGAGGGATGTCCATGCTGTTTTCTTCGGGCCAAACAGCATATCTGTGTGCCGGGTTGCTGTCCGTATAGTTGCCATGCGGCGTGAGTTTCAGTGGCAACTCATATTCGTAATAGTTGTTTTGGTAGTCCGTTCCTAATCGGATAAAAGCCACCATTTCACCATCCTGCAGGTCGTACCCCGGCACTGCTTCGGCGTGGATGTCCATCTTCAGGCGCTTGTACTGGCGAATGTCCATCCCAATATTTTTATACACCGCACGGGCATCCCCACGAGCCAAATTCTCCACTTTAAGGGAGATCGATTGCTCGTTGAGCTCCCTCACCGATGGGTTGGCCGGGTCAATGACCCGGCTGATACCCGGAGGTAGCACATAATTCACCGGTTCCCGGTTCCCGTTTTCTTCAATGTTGACAGCCGAAACCTCAAACTGCGTGTTGGGGTCGGGGTTCACATTGTCCCGGATGTCAAAAAGTTCCCTTTCGTAACGGCGCCATTCTGCACGAATTAAATTCAGAGAGGCAAAGCGCAGGATGGTGGTGTCGGCAAAATCATGCAGGAACATACGCATAAAACGCACCGATCTCAAATCATCGATGTTGCCTATGATTGTATCGGGATTGTTCACAGGAATCTTAAACTGGTACCATTTGACATCTGCCAAATTGCCGTTCTCGAGTTTAATGTCTTTCGCCAAAACAATATCTGTGATAAAATTTTGCCCTATTTCCATTTCGCCGGGACGCAATGGCACTTCAAACTGATAATAATTTTCTGCTTCGCTCAGGGTATTATCGCGGTTAATGTCTTCCCCATCAGGTATGTTGGTGGCTGCGGTACTGAAGGATTCCCCCGAGTTATCCGAGGGGCGTGAGTTGCCTTCCGGGTTGTTGTAATATTTGTAGCGATCCAGAATGCTCATTTCGTCTTGATCCTGTTGGCTGCCTCTGAAATATTGAAAGTCGTCGGCCGCAGGGTCATTGACTATTCGTTCGTAGGCTGCATTGGACAATTGACCATTGGCATGCATGCCATCAATGACCGAAAGAAAGGAGTTGGGCTCCTTACGCAAGAAGACTCTTTCTCTTTCAGAGTTCATACCATTTAAACCGACGTCCTGCATCATTCTGGTGGCGGCATCGTTGCTGAAGGCTGTTACCAGACTTTGCTGTTTGGGGATGTAACCCCAAACGGTAGAATCCACATCAAAGGGTTCTCCGGGGCCCGGTAATCCCTGTTCAAAAAACTTCCGGGAGTCTCGCAGAATGTCCTCTGAGATATCTCCCAGGTTGATGTATAGATTACCGCCTTCGCTGGTGTCATGGTTGTAAATAAAAGGATCCATTACCCAAAACTCAATGTGATCGATGTTGGCCGATTCAAAATCGTTGGTATCAATTTTACGCATAATACCACCCCAGCTCTGCTTGGGATTTGGAAGTTCACCCTCAAAATTCAGGATGGTGTTAAAGTTGTAAGGGCCACGTTCCCTAGGGTAGTAGGCCAGGTTGAGCACCGAAATATTGGTAGGCTCGCCATAGGCTGGGTTTTTGAAGGGAAAAATCTCTCTTTCATAAATCTCCCGCACGTAGTGGTTCGACAGCTGGTTGGCATCTCTGCGGATATGGTCGGGCCGTAGGTTGCTGTTTCTGGTAAACAGGGGATCAATGTTGTACCAGGCCAAACGTGCCCGTTCGAAGCCATATCTTAAGTCATTGATTTTATCGGCATGGGGAAATTTACCCGACTGTCCCTGCGGGGTACTGGCCAAATGCCAGGCATCTCGCTGCTTCATGTCGATGGGGATTTTGGTTCCCTCAAAATCATCGATGTAGGAGGTTCCTGCTTTATCAATTACACTGGGATGGCCTGGAATAAGGTGGGCAAACTCAGCTTCGAAGGCTACCGAAGAAGGTGTTTTGGTTTGTATCAAAGGCAGCTTGTCCAGCAGCGAGGTGATCAAATTGGATTCGGTATAGTAGGAGGTGTTGAGTCCCCAAATAGTATTGGCAATGGGCTCGTCGCCAAAATTGACCTTCTGCGTTAAGGGTCTTTCGCGCAAGTGCATGATGGTACCCCCAATGTTGAAGTTTTCACTAAAACGGTAGTCGAGGTGCGTACCAATAAGCGTCTTGGTCTGCAGATTAAAGAGCGATTGACTTTCGAGAGATACCTGGATGGGTGTGCCCGACTCAAGGAGGCCCGAATTGAGAATTCGGATGCGCCCGGAAGTGTAATCCACCGAGTAATCAACGTTCTCTGTAAGCCTTAGGCCTCCGGCAGTTACCACCACCGAACCGCGGGGGATGTTGAAGGCATTGAGTGATATTTCTGCCCCGCCTGATGATTTATAGGAGCCTTGCAGACGGTATTTGTTTTTTTCAGCTGTCTGGCTGGCAATCGTCAGGGTTGAGTCGTAGAGCTCTTTGAAAATATATTTATCCCGAATATTTTGAGAGTAGTTTTGCAGTTTGCTTTCCATGTGTGCCCCAAAGGGCTCCAGCACCGGGAAGATAATCCGTCCCTGGGCGGGAATAATGGTATAGCCCGGTACAAAGTCAAAGGTGCCATCGGGGTAGGGCTCTTGCTGACTGTTGAGCTTGTCCAGTTCTAATAGGGAAATGTACTGTTGTCCGTTCAAGGGCCCTTCTTCGGCAAATGTATTCATATAACTACCCAGAGAGTCGTTCATATATACTACATTTAGTCTGAAATTATCCGGGCTAACCTGGTAGGCACCAATAGAATAGATGTTTTTCATCATCAGCTGCCAGGTTTTAAAACGTGGCGACAGGTTGGTGCCTTTGATCAGTTTCATGATCAAAGCCTGAGGCGCTTCAATACCAGCGTTACTGAATTCACCTACCCTGTAAACTTGTCCGTTGTACGTATATTCAAAGGCCACTGCCAGCACCTCGTCGGCATTCAGCTGTGCGTTCAGTGAGATGTAGCCCAGTTTGGTGTTGAGCGTGTATTCCGAAGCAGGGATGAGTCGGGCATTTTCAATGCGCTCATAATCCCGGGCAGTGGTGAATTGAGTGTTGGGATCTGCTGCTACCGAAATGCTGTTCAGTATGGTCGTTGATTGATTGATGTCGCGTATGCCGCTATAAGTGCCGGTCATCTGGTTATAAAGCTCATTGGCTTTATTGAAGGGGTATAGCACATTGGGTTTACCTTCCCAGGTATTGGGCTTTTCCATATCTTGCATGCCTTCCCCCAGATCGGCAAATGCCACAATGTTTCTGGAGCTTTGAAAGTCGCTCGACCGGTTGGTAATCCACACTTCGACCTTGGTAATGTTAAAGGGGGAGCTGACGACCGGCAGGTTTTCCATGGCCCGGTCAAAATTCTTTTTGAACACGTGCGACAAGAAGAAGTGGCGGTTTCTGTCGTAGGCATCAGCGGCCAGGTCAAAGTCCTGCGTTTGTGCACCACCTTGAATGTTCATAACCGAGGTTTCGCCTTTTTGCTGGGAAAAAACGGTCTGAACCGATAGTTTACCAAACTGCATCTCTGTTTTTACACCAAACAGACTCTGGCTACCGGTGATCAGGGTTCCGGGCAGCGACATGCTAACGTTACCCGCCTCAATTTTTTTGATGATATCGTCTTCGCCACCTGCGTATTCCAAATTGATCTGATTCTCAAAGTCGAAAGTTGCTTCTGTATTGTAGTTGATGCCTAACTTGAGCCGCTCACCAATGGTACCCTGGATATTCATCTGAATTTTCTGCTGAAAGTCGAAGGTCGTCGTCTTTCGCATCCGTTCCTGAAGGGTGGGATTGTCTATTTTTGTTGTGTTAACCCCAATTCTTAATTCGGCAATACCCTGTGGGCGTATATTAATGGCATTGCTGCCAAAAACACTTTCAAACATATCTCCGCCCACCCTGAAACGGCCGAAGCCATCACCTTCGTCACCTGAACTTTCCCTGGCTTTTTCGCTCCAGTAATCTTGCATCGATTGGCGCATGACCTCGTTGTTGTACTCCTCAATGGTCATGGTGTAGGGGAGCTTCACCGGAACGTTGCCAATTCTGCGATATACCGTCACCAAACCTGTTTCGGGGTCGTACTCCGAAGAATACTCCATGTTGTCCGGGTCCTGAATTCTGACAGGCGAGGACTTTCTTGGTTGTTGAGATGGCAATTGTGATGATGGGGGATTGATTCTTTGCGGGTTAATTGGTTCCGGTTCCGGCTCCTGTTCAAAGTCGGTTGGCTGCAATGACCACTCCGTACCTGTTGACGGCACACCGGGTACATGCTCTATGGCTCCCGCTATGACAAACAGAGAAGTTAACAGTGGAACTAATAATTTATATGTGAAGTTCTTTCTCAAAGGAACAGGGTTTACAATAGTCCGGTGTCGACAATAGCCGGATTACATCATTTTCAAAGCTTGTTTGATAACCTGCTCAACGCGGGCGTCCGCTTGAGCCGACAGAATTTTGTCGATGGCTTTTTGGGAGGCTGCACGTGCAAATCCCAACATCACTAAAGCAGATAACGCTTCATCACGGATGGTATTGTCTGCACCGGCAAATAATTTTTCGTCGGCATGATCCTTCCCAAGCTTGTCCTTCAGATCCACAATTACCCTTTGGGCTGTTTTCAGCCCAATGCCTTTGATGCCTTTGAGCTGATTGGTGTTTTCGGTGAGTATCGCCACGCGCAACTCATCCGGAGGCAGGGACGAGAGCATCATCCTGGCTGTATTGGCCCCGATGCCTGAGACAGAAATCAATAGCTGAAACATGGCCCGTTCCCTACGGTCAAAAAAGCCGTAAAGCGTATAGGCATCTTCCCTGATGTTTTCATGGACGACCAGTGTCGTCTCCTGCAGTTCTTTTATAGCAGTATAGGTGTTGAGCGAAATGTTGATAAAGTAGCCCAGACCATTGTTTTCAAGCACCACATGCGCGGGACTGCTTTCTACGATTTTACCGGAAATATACTCGTACATATTGGATGCTTATGTGTTAAATGTTTAAGTTTCCCCAGCCTCTGGCTTTTATATCAATTTCATCATCGGCGTTGGTAATCATTCTGCAGGCCTTATCTTCTTCGGTGATGTAGCCAATTACAGAAAGCATTTCCGGCAACTGCTCCTTGTTTTTCTCATAGACCTCTAAGGGCAAAGTGAAAATCAATTCGAAATCTTCACCACCGTTAAGGGCTGCAACCAAAGGGTTGTAGTTAAGTTCTTTGGCTGCTTTGAGGGTGTTTTGGTGCAAAGGTATTTTATTTTCATAGATCCGACAGCCGGTTTTTGACGACCGGCACAATAATATTAATGAAGTGGCCAATCCTTCCGATATACCTGTCATGGAAGTAGGCACGATGTCCAGTTTCTCCAATGCCGCGATAATGGCTATGCGTGCTTCGGGTTTCAACTGGCGCTTAAGCACATATTCGTTGTCGCCAAAGACCGGTTGCGAAAGGTCATTGGATTGCAAAACGCGTTTTTCTCTTTCCAGCAGGTGTAAGCCCATAAGAGCACCACCCAAATCGCCGGTCACACAAATGACATCCGTAGGTTGAGCACCGGATCTGCGCACCAGTCCTTTTTTATTTTCTTTGCCGGTCACACTCAGCGCCATGGTTAAGCCGGTTAAGGAGGCAGCAGGTTTAAATGCGGTAAGTTCGGTTTGGTAGTGTTCACAAGCGGCAAAAACACCACTCATTAGTGTTTCCAGCATCTCCAGGGTGATTTTATTGCTTAAACCTATGTTGATACTGATTTGCGTAGGCTGGGCATTCATGGCCAGCAGGTCGTTCACGGCCACCGTCACCGCTTTGTAGCCCAAGTGTTGGAAGGGTGTGTAGGTCAAGTCAAAATTGATGCCTTCCAGCAACAGAGTGGTAGATGTCAGATGGTCCGGTGCCGTTATTAGAGACGAAGCATCTTCACCCATGGTTGGTAGGGCTGAGGGCTTAAGTGGTATGTATTGTTTCTGGAAGTGTTCAATAAGGCCATACAAGCCAAGGTCAGAAAGGGATGTTGCCTTTTCACTCATGTATATAATTGTTTGTTGGTTTTTAATAGCGCTCAAAGATACATATTTAAGCGCAGACACTTAATTATCATAAGCGGTTAAAATTTTGTTTTTGGCAGATGTTTACAACAAAAACAGTCCTCAAGGATGAGGCTTGAACAGTTTCTCAGGATAAAAGTTTGGAAAATAAACTATTCATCACTACATTTGCGCAGATTCCAGGTCTGGAAGGAATAGGGGACTTTTTGTCCCCTATTTTATTAATGGTTTTGGTAATCAGAGGTTTGAATGGTGCTTATTTGTTGAAATTAAGAGAAGCATATTCAAAGCTTTTGTTCATTTTTAAAATGCTTGATTGAGTATGATTTCCAAAGAGCAAATCATGAATATTATTCAACAGAAGGTAGAAGAGGATAACTACTTTGTGGTTGACGTTGAAGTTAAGACTTCCAATAAAGTGGTTGTGCACCTTGATGGAGACCAGGGCGTGCCCATTGAATTTTGTGTTTCTATTTCCAGGTTAATTGAGCACACGTTGGACCGGGAAACGGAAGATTTTGAGTTAGAGGTTTCCTCTCCCGGCATTGGTCAGCCTTTTAAAGTCCATCGGCAGTTCGTTAAAAACATTGGTCGGCAGGTTGAAGTGGTTGCCAAAGATGGTATGAAGCATTCAGGCGAGTTATTAGCGGTGACTCAGCAAGGGTTTGTAGTGAAAGAGGAGAAAATGGTGAAACCTGAAGGGAAAAAGAAAAAAGAGTTGCAGGTTTCCGAACATCCCTTTATTTTTGAGGAAGTTAAGTCAGTAAAAGAGATAATTAAGTTTTAATTCAGCATTATATACCAATTTGGCAATGGAACATATCAATTTAATAGATACTTTTTCGGAGTTCAAGGAATTAAAGAATATTGACAGGGTAACTCTGATCAGAGTTCTGGAAGATGCATTCAGAAGCGTGCTGGTAAAGTTGTTCGGCACCGATGAGAATTTTGATGTCATTATCAATACGGATAAGGGCGACTTTGAAATATGGCGCAACCGCGAAGTGGTGGCCGACGATGAAGTGACCGATGAGAACCTGCAGATTTCTTTGACACAGGCCAAGAAGATTGATGAAGATTACGAAGTTGGTGAAGAAGTGACCGATGAGGTGAAGTTTTTAGATTTTGGCCGTAGAGCTATTTTGAGTCTCCGTCAAAATTTGTCTTCGCGCATCATGGAGCTTCAGAAAGATGCTATTTATAATAAGTACAAAGAACGCATAGGTGAAATCGTTACCGGAGAAGTTTATCAGATTTGGAAACGTGAGATGTTGGTGCTCGATGATGAAGGCAATGAGTTAATTTTGCCAAAGACCGAGCAGATACCGTCCGACTTTTACCGCAAGGGCGACAGCATACGTGCCGTAGTTGCCAAGGTGGATATCCGCAACAACAACCCGTTTATTTTATTGTCGCGTACAGCTGAAGTCTTTCTTGAAAGACTGTTTGAGCTCGAAGTGCCTGAAATACATGACGGTTTAATCACCATTAAAAAAATTGTTCGTCAACCCGGTGAACGTGCCAAGGTGGCCGTTGAATCTTACGACGACAGAATAGATCCTGTAGGTGCCTGTGTGGGTATGAAGGGGTCACGTATTCATGGCATTGTACGTGAGTTACGCAATGAGAACATTGATGTTATTAACTATACAACAAACATTCAGTTGTTTATCCAAAGGGCTTTGAATCCTGCAAAAGTAAGCAGTATTAAAATTTTGGAAGCCACCAAGCGGGCGCAGGTTTACCTGCAACCCGAAGAGGTTTCTTTAGCCATTGGTAAAGGTGGATTAAATATTCGCCTGGCCAGTCAGCTTACCGGATATGAGCTGGATGTTTATCGTGAAACAGAAGAAGAAGAGGAAGAAGAAGACGTATCCTTGGATGAATTCTCTGACGAAATTGAAGACTGGGTATTGGTAGCCTTAAAAGGCATTGGCTGTGACACGGCCAAATCGGTACTCGATTTGACCGTTGAGGATTTGGCTAAGCGTACTGACCTGGAAGAGGAAACCATTCAGAATGTGATTTCAATATTAAAATCTGAATTTGAATAATTCCTTTATCTTTGTCAGTTAGATAGATTTTATTAAAACCTCACCACATCTTCTGTATTAAATTGAAAGTACCTTTTATGGCAGTTGGACAAAGACTTAGCAAAGTAGCAAGAGAATGTAACGTTGGTATTTCCACCATCGTGGAATTCCTTCATAAAAAGGGGGTTGATATTGACATGAACCCCAACACCAAAGTATCTGAGGATACTTTTGAGCTTCTGAAAAAAGAGTTCAAGCAGGATCATAATGTGAAAAAGGCTTCTGAAGAGCTGATTGATCGCAAGCAAAAGGAGAAGAAAGAATCTGTTTCAATTGAGAATGTCCAGAAGGCTGCCGAAGTAGATGTTGAGGAAGATGATATTTCTATTGATGAAATAGTAGGCCGATCTAAGAAGCCTATCGATGTTAAGGTGGTAGGTAGAATTGACCTTAGCAAGCCAAAGCCGAAAGAACCTGAGCAGAAGCATGAAGATAAGCCGGTTGAGGCACCTGTAAAGGCGAAAGAAGAACCTGCCCAGCCTAAGGAGGAAGTGGCTCAACCTAAAGAGGAGCCTGTAAAGGCGCCAGTGACTGAAACAAAAAAGGAAGAAGTTGCTAAAGAAGAAATTGCCAAGGAGACGAAAAAAACACCTGAACATATACCGGTTAATGTTGCCAAAACCGTGGAATCACCCAAAGTAGTAGGTAAGATTGATTTGGACAAACCAGTTAAAAAGAGTGAGCCCAAGGCTCCCGTGGCGGATAAACCTCAATCGGCTGAACCCGTCAAAGAGGAGAAACCAAAAGTCAGAGCAGAAAAGCCTGTTGAAGCTAAGTCGGAAGACGTTACTTCAACGCCACAGGCTGCCAGAGCTGATGAGCCTAAAACACAGGCTGAGAAGGACCAGGCAAAAGCCGATAAGGGGCAAAATGAGGGCAGAGGCAAGGAAGATTTTATGCCTACACAAGTAAGAAAACTGTCCGGACCCACGGTGGTTGGTAAGATTGACTTGCCGGTTGACGCCCGCAATGGTGCCGAATCAAAAGAAGATAGAAAATCACGCCGGAAGAAGCGGAAGCGCATCAAAAAGGAAAAGGAAAAAGTTAATATACCTGCCACGGGTGCTGCTGGTGATAAGCCTGCTCCTCACCGGGCAGGGGATCCGCCAAGACCTAATCAGGGTAAACCTGGTGATAGACGACCCGGTCAACCGGGTACCGCCAACGTGGCCAATCCAGCCAATCCAGCCAATGCAGCTAATGCGGCCAATAAAAAGAAAGTTTCCAAAGTCAAAAAGCGTCCGGTTCGTCCTGAAGTCAGTGAAGAGGATGTGGCCCGACAGATCAAAGATACTTTGGCCAGGCTAACGACCAAAAGTAAATCCAAAACATCCCGTCACCGTCGCGATAAGCGGGACGTGGTTTCTCAGCGTCATCAGGCCGATCTTGATCGTCAGGATGAGGAGAAAAAAGTAATTAAGGTAACGGAGTTTGTTACGGCCAATGAATTGGCCAATATGATGGACACCCCGGTAACACAGATTATTGGTTCATGTATGAGCTTGGGCTTGTTCGTGTCAATTAACCAGCGACTGGATGCTGAAACCATTGCCTTGGTGAGTGAAGAGTTTGGCTATAAGGTGGAATTTGTCAGCGTAGAACTTATAGATAGTATTCAGGAAGAGGCAGATGATCCGGCTTCTTTGAAGGATCGACCAGCCATTGTGACCGTAATGGGACACGTTGACCACGGTAAGACTTCACTGCTTGACTTTATTCGTAAAGCGGATGTGGCAGCTGATGAGGCGGGGGGTATTACCCAGCACATTGGGGCTTACAGTGTTAAGCTGGAAAATGATCGTCAGATAACTTTTCTTGATACACCGGGTCACGAGGCCTTTACGGCCATGCGTGCACGTGGTGCTCAAGTTACAGATATTGCCATTATTATCATTGCCGCCAATGACAGCGTGATGCCTCAGACGGTGGAAGCCATCAATCATGCTTCGGCTGCCGGTGTGCCCATTGTTTTTGCGATAAGCAAAATTGATTTACCCGGAGCCAATCCGGATAAGGTACGTGAGTCACTGGCCAATATGAATTATCTGGTTGAGGACTGGGGTGGAAAATACCAGTGTCAGGAAATTTCGGCCAAGCATGGTACCAATGTGAAGGAATTGCTGGAGAAGGTATTGCTGGAAGCGGACATGCTGGAATTGAAGGCTAACCCTGATAAAGGTGCTGTTGGTAGCGTAATTGAGTCTACCCTGGATAAAGGTCGCGGATACGTGGCTACACTTTTGGTGCAAGCCGGAAGATTGAAGGTTGGTGATTTGATCCTGTCGGGAAGCTACTATGGACACGTTAAGGCGATGTTCAATGAGCGCAACCAGAAAGTGGAATCAGTAGGTCCCTCTGAACCTGTATTGATTTTGGGTCTGAATGGTGCGCCACAGGCCGGTGAGAAGTTCCATGTGTTGGAGAACGAGAAAGAAGTTAAAGACATCGCCAACAAGCGTCAGCAGTTACAGCGTGAGCAAGGCATGCGTGCTCAGAAGCATATCACGCTGGATGAAATTGGCCGTCGAATTGCCATCGGTAACTTCCAGGAGTTGAACCTGATTGTGAAAGGTGACGTGGATGGATCTATTGAGGCCTTGTCCGATTCATTGATAAAACTGTCGACTGAAGAAATTCAGGTGAACGTAATACATAAAGCGGTGGGTGGAATTTCTGAGTCAGACATTATGCTGGCCGCTGCCTCTAATGCCATTGTGATTGGTTTCCAGGTACGTCCGTCTTTAGCAGCCCGTAGAATTGCTGAGAAAGAGCAAATTGATGTGCGTCTGTATTCCATCATTTACGATGCCATTGAAGAAATCACAGCTGCCATGGAAGGTATGTTGTCGCCTGAAATTAAGGAGAACATTGTATCTACCGTTGAAGTCCGCGAGGTATTCAAGATTACCAAAGTCGGTACAGTTGCCGGTTGTATGGTCAAAGAGGGTAAGATTAAGCGCAATTCAAAAATTCGCCTTATCCGTGACGGTATTGTCATCTATACCGGAGATCTGGGTTCTCTGAAACGTTTTAAAGACGACGCCAAAGAAGTGGCCTCCGGCTTTGAGTGTGGATTGAACATTAACAATTTCAACGACATCAAAGAAGGCGATATCATCGAAGCCTACGAAGAAATCGAAGTCTCCAGAAAGCTTTAAGAAAAGGGGATTTATATATACAGAGGCCGGGTTTTCGTAAGGGAATCCGGCCTTTGGTTTCTTAAGCCGTTAGTCAGGGCTCCAAAGGGTGCAACTCTGGTATGTTTCAAAGAGCCAGTGACCTAGTTGCAATGCGCAGGAAAAATGATAATTTTATTGAAAATTAATAGGCCCATGTGTTGCAAACCCCAACAATAAACCCTACATTTGCAATCGCAAAAAGAGAGAGAAACGACTCAAAAATATATTGCGGGGTGGAGCAGTTGGTAGCTCGTTGGGCTCATAACCCAAAGGTCATCAGTTCGAGTCTGGTCCCCGCTACTTAGAAAAGCCTTTGTAAACGATAAGTTTACAAAGGCTTTTTTTGTGCCTTTAAAAGCAAGAATTTGGGTTTGCCTAACAAAAATTGGCGCTTAATAGATCAAACGCAAACTGCCAGCAATAGGTTTCAAAACTATTCCGGTCGGGGCTTGTCTTCGCCGCTTTAATTTAACACCTTTGTTTTGTTCGGCTTCTGTTATTTTTTAATAAATTTGTTGCCACAATAAAGAATTAGAATGACTACACAAAAAAAGAAGAAATCACTTCTGAAGAAATTGAGCAGCAAGTACCGGTTGGCGCTTTTTAATGAGCAGACCTATGAGGAGCTTTTTGTGGTGCGACTTTCACGACTGAATGTTTTTACGGTGGTGGAGACTTTTGGTTTTGTTCTGATTGTTTTGGTGGCCTTGCTCATTTCTTTTACCAGTTTGAGGGAGTATATTCCGGGATATCCCGATGCGCAGCAAAGGCTGCTGATTGTGCGGAATGCTCAAAGGGTTGATTCTTTGCATATTGAGATTCAAAAAAGGGACGTGTTTATTAACAGCTTTAAAAACATTCTGATGGGGGAAGACCCGGAGACCGGTGCTTCTCAAGAGGATGAAATCTCAGAAACAACCATGAACGGTAACGGCAATGCCAATATCAACTTTGCCCGATCCAATGAAGATTCTTTGTTTCGTATACAAGTTGAAAGGGAGGAGCGCTTTAACCTATCGGTGCGGGAAGTTCCTCAAAGAGCCATTGCTCTAGAGAGTGCGTTTTTTGTCAGTCCAATTAAAGGCTTGGTGATAAATGGATTTGGGGAAACCACAGGGCATTATGGGGTAGATATTGTGGCTGCCCCCGGTAGCAGGGTGTCAGCTGTTCTGGATGGGATGGTGGTGTTCTCAGGATGGACGGTGGAGACTGGCTATGTTATTCAAATTCAGCATCCCAATAATTTGATATCTATTTATAAGCACAATGAAATTCTGATGAAAGAGGTGGGACAGGTAGTTAAAGCCGGAGAAGCCATTGCCCGGGTGGGCAATTCGGGTGAGTTGACTACCGGACCGCATTTGCACTTTGAACTTTGGTACAACGGGTCTCCTCTTAATCCAGTGGATTATATTGCTTTTTAAAGCGCCTCAAAGCCTCTGTTTCTGATTTGCCACTACATAAATCACTCGTTTTAATGCACAAGAATATTGCCATCCTGGGTTCCACCGGTTCCATAGGCACTCAGGCGCTTGAAGTCGTGGATGCCCATCCCGATAAATTTTCTGTAGAAGTGCTTACCGCCTACAACAGCGTTGAACTGTTGATTGAGCAAGCTAAAAAGTACCAGCCCAATATTGTTGTTATTGGCAATGAAGCGCATTACTCCAGGCTTTCAGAAGCTCTCAATAATGAATCCATAAAGGTATACGCCGGTGAAGAAGCCATGAGTCAGGTAGCCGCCACTTCAACAGTAGACATGGTGTTGACCTCGATGGTAGGGTTCTCAGGCTTGCTGCCAACCATCAGGGCGTTGGAAGCAGGTATTCCTGTGGCGCTGGCCAATAAGGAGACGCTGGTGGTGGCCGGTGATTTAATAATGGATCTGGCACGCCAAAAGCGGGTCCCGGTCATCCCTGTTGATTCTGAGCATTCGGCTATCTTTCAGTGCCTGCAGGGCGAACCCGGAAATGAGGTGGAAAAGATTATGCTTACTGCATCGGGTGGACCTTTCAGGGGCAAAAACGTTGAGTTTTTGCGAAAAGTAACCCGTTGTCAGGCCCTCAATCATCCCAACTGGAAGATGGGCAATAAAATCACCATCGATTCTGCCTCTTTAATGAACAAAGGACTGGAGGCCATTGAAGCCAGGTGGTTGTTCAATTTGAAACCTGAGCAGATTGAAGTGGTGGTGCACCCTCAGTCGATCATTCACAGCATGGTTCAGTTTCAGGATGGGTCTATTAAGGCCCAGATGGGCCTGCCCGATATGCGCCTGCCCATTCAGTATGCTTTAGGGTATCCTCACAGGTTGCCCAACAGTTTTGAGCGGTTTAATTTCCTGAATTTTCCATCGTTGACTTTTGAACAGGCCGATGTGTCAGTTTTTCGAAATCTGTCGATGGCCTACGAAGCTATGCGGCAGGGCGGCAATGTGCCCTGCGTGCTCAATGCTGCCAATGAGGTGGCTGTGGATGCGTTCCTGAAGGGGAAATGTGGCTTTGTGGAGATGTCGTCCATCATTGAACAAACCATAGATAAATGTGGTTTTATTGCCAGCCCCACTTTCTCAGATTACGTAGAAACCGATAGTGAGGCACGTGCTGTTGCACAAGCTATAATAAAAGCGTAGCGGGATAATGAGGTGGCATGACCGGGATGTTGGGAAAAAGCCTATCTTTGTGCGATCAATTAATCAAATTATTATTTAGATGGATTTTTTAATAAAAGTACTACAGCTAATCCTAAGCCTTTCCATATTAGTTATACTGCATGAGTTCGGTCATTTTTTCTTTGCCCGTTTGTTCAATACGCGGGTTGAGAAGTTTTACCTGTTCTTTAACCCCGGCTTTTCGCTATTTAAGTTCAAAAAGGGCGATACGGAATATGGTATTGGATGGTTGCCTCTGGGTGGCTACGTGAAGATATCGGGCATGATTGACGAGTCGATGGATAAGGAGCAGATGGCTCAGCCACCGCAACCCTACGAATTTAGGGCAAAACCTGCCTGGCAGCGGTTGTTGATAATGGTTGGCGGTGTAATGGTTAATTTTTTGCTGGCCATAGTTATTTTTTGGATGATTTTGTTCCGCTGGGGCGATTCGTATATCCCTGCTGAGAATGCCCGTTATGGTCTTTATTTTCATCCGGTAGCCCATGAGATTGGCCTTCAGGACGGTGACAATATTTTAGCCATCAATGGCGAGGAGGTGAAAACCATTTCTTCCATTGTGCGGATGGTGTTGATTGAGGATGCCCACACCATGTTGGTCCAAAGAGGTGATTCACAATTTGTCTTGACAGTGCCGGAGACTTTTAAGAACAGAATACTTTCGGAGGAAGTCCGCTTGTTGGCCAGTTACCAGATACCCGTTTTGGTCGATTCAGTTCTGGAAGATTCAGGAGCCGGCAGGGCCGGTCTTCAAAGAAATGACAGTATTGTTTCAGTGGATACCCTGGCAACACCTTATTTTAATCAGTTTTCCAGTTCCTTGGATGGATTGCAGGGAAAGGAAACCATAGTCGGGCTTTATCGGGACGGGCAGTATATTCAACTGCCAATGGAAGTGGACAAGGATGGAAAAATCGGGTTTTTTCCAAGACCTCCCTCAGATATTTTGGGGGAAGAAACTGTCACCTATAGCCTCGGATCAGCTCTACCTGCGGGTATTGATAAAGGCGTGAGTTTGCTGGGGAACTACGTGAAGCAATTGAAGCTGATCTTTTCTAAGGAAGGCGCCAAGCAAATTGGTGGCTTTGGCACCATAGGCAGTTTGTTTCCTTCTTCATGGGATTGGGAAATATTTTGGTACAACACCGCTTTTTTATCCATCATTCTGGCATTTATGAACATTCTGCCCATACCTGCATTGGATGGCGGTCATGTATTGTTTTTGTTGTATGAGATAGTGGCGCGACGCAAACCCAGCGAGAAGTTCATGGAACATGCCCAGATGGTTGGAATGGTATTGTTGCTAAGTTTACTGTTGTTTGCCAATGGCAATGATTTGTACCGTTGGTTGTTCAAATAATCCGAATAGGATTTGTACATTTGTAATAAACTAAAATCGAAGATATGACATCACCACTTTTTCTAATGGGTATCCCGGGAGGCTGGGAGTTAATCGTTATTATCCTTATCGTTGTTTTGCTTTTTGGGGGCCGTAAGATTCCGGAGTTGATGAAAGGGCTCGGACAAGGCATGAAAGAATTCAAGAAGGCACGCAATGAGGAAGATGGTTCCCCAAAGTCTGACAAAACTAATGAAACCACTAAGGAGTAGTTTTGCTGCTTCGTATCATAAAAAATTTGTGCATATAGGGCCCCCTGAATGTTAGGTTCATCGGGGCTTTTATATTAAACTGCTTCCAATGAAGGTATTTGGTCTGATAGCAATGCTGTTTTTTCCTTTTTGTTTGTTAGCCTCGGAAGATTATCCGGCTAAGGAGCAGCAGTCCGTCATTGTGTCCAATATGGAAAAGCTGGATGCTGCTACGCCGCTTTCATTGGTGTATAACAAGGATGTAAAGGCCTATATTGATGTG
>DHVH01000005.1 GCA_002412555.1 Marinilabiliaceae bacterium UBA5213
GGTTGTAATTAGCGGGGCGACCGTCGTTCCAGTCATTAACCGAATTGTTGGTCACCCACTCGTCGGCAACCACGCCTGGCACATAAATACCGGAATGGTAGTCAAAAAAATGCGGTTCATTGGTGGAGATGGAGACCACCGGCAGGTCGTACCTGTTGCTTCCCTCAGGGGATATGAAATAGGTGTGCGTTTCGATTTGTGGTGTAAGGGCATTTTCTTTTACTAATTTGGCTCTGATGACGGTTCCCTTGTATATATTTTGTTGCGGTTGACGAGCAGTGTTTGAAAAGCGGGTATTGATGCCTGCCAGATGATAGGGCATGGCAGAGCGGTCGTTGATGGTGATGGGGCCTTCGTAAATATGGGTCTGGGTAGAACGGTTCAAAAGCCCGCCACCGGGGTAATTGTTTTTATATTGGTAGGGCGTTCCTGAGGTGTTTGTGTGATCAGGTTCAGAGCCATCCAGAGTATAATAAATGGCGGCGCCGGTCTGGTCAGATGTCATTGTTAATTCAATGGCATCGCTATAAAAGCCTCCGGTATGCGAGAAGGTGATGTTGCCTGTCAGGATTTCGTTATAGCCGCTGGTAGTATTGGGCTGCCCGGGCGTTGGGGTGTTAAAATAGAAGAAGCCTTCCTGGCCGGTGATGAGCCCGTAAGAGAGGTCGCTGGACAGCTCAACCGGCTCAATCAGGTGGATGGTTTCTCCTTGTGGATTGGTCAGTAACAGTGGTTCTCCATCAGATGAAATGGAAAAGTTGGTATGCAACTCACCGGGGGCGGTGAAGATGTGCGATGCCGGCATGGGGCGTTGCATAACGCCATCGGGCAGTTGCCAGCCAATGGCCAGATTGTCCCCGCCGCCTTCTTCTTTCATTAAGGCGGAGATGTAATAATATTGACCTGCTGTCAGGTGAATGGGGGCCGACTGCTGAGAGGCATATTTGCCCCATTCGCGACTGTTGGTCCATTCAGGAACATTGGCAATCAGCACTGCATTGGCAGGTTGATCATCCGTACTCAAATATAGATGCCCATTGTCGTCACTGGATATCCAAAAGGTGTAATTGCCGGTTTGGGGAGCCAGAAGCAGACCATGCATGCGTTGTCCGTAATTGTCATTGACATCTATAGGCGCTTCAAACAAGTCGGTTATCCGGTGGATGTACGAAGGATTACCCGGGTAATTGGGACTGTTGGTCAGGTGACTGATGCTGGTGCCCGACAAGTCGAGGAATACTTCCTGACGAATGCCGCCGGACAAGCCTGTCTGATCAGGTTTCCGGTCTTTACCGGAAGCCCAGACCATAAAATGTTGTTGGGGTTGTAGTGTCACCACAGGAAAAACCCACTTGAAAGGCTCTGCATCGTTATCAGAAAGTCCCCAGCCTTCGAGATTGACAGGTGCATCAGAGGTGTTTTTGATTTCTATCCAGTCCGAGAAATCGCCATCTTCATCAGAAATGGTGTTGGAGTTGGAGGACATAAACTCACTGATAATCACGTCGGGGAGCTCCTGACCTGTGATGGGTATAGTGGAAAGTGCCAGAAAACAGGCAAGTGAAATCTGGGTGATCCGTATTATTTGGCGATGTAGCATAGCATTGTTTCCTAAGTTTTAATGGGGTGAAATTACTTGTTTTTTGTTAAAAAACCTAAAAACAGGATGCTTTCACTTGCTTGTTGGGATGCTGTAATTAATTAACTTTGCAGTCTAATATACGAGAACTATGAGTCAGCAAAAAATACGTGTGCGCTTTGCGCCCAGTCCCACCGGTCCCCTTCATATAGGCGGAGTTAGAACGGCCTTGTTTAATTACCTCTTTGCCAAAAAGCTGGGTGGCACTTTTATCTTGCGCATTGAAGACACCGATAGCACACGCTTTGTACCAGGTGCTGAA
Organism: Marinilabiliaceae bacterium UBA5213; assembly: GCA_002412555.1. Classification (GTDB taxonomy): domain Bacteria; phylum Bacteroidota; class Bacteroidia; order Bacteroidales; family Marinilabiliaceae; genus Geofilum. The sequence continues at coordinate 1,902 of DHVH01000005.1, forward strand.
GCCTATATCAACGAAGCCCTTCAGTGGATGGGATTAGCAGTGGATGAAGGTGTGCACGAGGGCGGTGCTTACGGCCCTTATAAGCAATCGGAGCGCAAAACTATTTATAAAGAATACGCCAACCGCCTGATCGCAGATGATTGGGCTTACTATGCTTTTGATACCCCTGAAGAGTTGGAGGCCATACGATCAGCTTATGAAGCCGACAAAAAGACATTTGCCTATGACATTCAATCGCGCCAAGGTTTGAATAATTCACTTAACCTGTCTGGCGATGAGGTGCAAGCCCGCATAGAAAGCGGCCAGCCTTACGTGATTCGTTTTAAAATGCCGGAGAATTATGAGGTGACGGCCGACGATATAATCCGGGGACATGTGTCGTTTAATACTTCTACGCTGGACGACAAAGTATTGTATAAATCAGCCGATGAGTTACCCACTTACCATTTGGCCAATATTGTAGATGATCATTTAATGGAGATATCGCATGTGATAAGAGGGGAGGAGTGGCTGCCCTCATTGCCTTTGCACGTGATGATGTACAAGGCTTTTGGGTGGAGCGATACCATGCCGGCTTTTGCTCATTTGCCGTTGATTTTAAAACCCAGTGGCAAGGGTAAGTTGAGTAAGCGGGATGGTGATAAGGATGGATTCCCTGTCTTTCCGCTGGCTTATACCTCACCTGCCGGTGAGGTAGCTTCTGGTTACCGGGAGTCTGGTTATTTTCCGGAGGCGGTCAATAACCTGCTGGCCTTTTTGGGCTGGAATCCCGGCACTGAGCAGGAGCTGTTTTCTTTAACGGAATTAACCGAAGCTTTTTCTCTGGAAAGAGTGAACAAGGCAGGTGCCCGTTTTGATCCGGAAAAAGCAAAATGGTTCAATCATCAATACCTCATCCAGAAAAGTGAGGCAGAGCTGGCTGCGGCGTTCATGCCTTTTTTGAAGGAGCAGGGTGTTAGGGCTGAAATTGAAAAGGTTGAGCAAATTGTAGGCTTGGTAAAGGAGCGGGTGAGCTTTGTCAGTGAATTGTGGGAGCAGACTTTCTTCTTTTTTGAAGCACCAACCGAATACGATGATAAAGTGGCCAAAAAGCGTTGGAAAGGGGATGTGCCTGCTTTTATGAGTGAGTTAATTGTCTTTTTTGATCAATCTCCTGTTTGGGACGCAACCGAATTGAAGGAGAAAGCATCAGAGTTAATCAATGCTAAGGGAATTGGTTTTGGTAATGTGATGAACGCTTTGCGCTTGGCACTGACCGGAGGGGCTTTTGGACCGGACTTGTTTGCCATTGTTGAGCTTCTGGGAAAAGAGGAGACGATTAAGAGAGTTCAAACGGCCCTTGATCAACTTTAGGGCTGGACAATTTTAAAAAAGCAACAAATTTTTATCCCATGCAGATTCCTGGTCGGTGCGTTTTAATGCATTAATTAGTAATCTAATAAGATTTGAACCTGCAAGCCTTGTTTAGTAGCGATTACATTTTATTGAAAAATTGGCTGCTTTCTATCTATGTTTTTACAATTTTTCAGAGTATTTCACGTTTGATACAACGAGTTTGAAAGCGGCCTGTATAAAGGACTTTTGCAGTTGCCAATGAGCTCAGTTTAACCAAAGTATTATTATTCCGACTTGCTTCTTTTGATGTGAGTGAGGAAGCGTGAGCGCACCCTAAGGCGAGATAGAATAAAACTAAATAGTTTATTAACAATAATTTATGATGAGGTTTTCCCTAATTCTAATGGCCGTGTTTCTCCTTTTCAGTGGAATAACAAAAGGACAAAATATTAATCCGGCATCGGTGGATGTTTCAGCACTAAGTGAAGCGCAAATTCAGAGATTGATTACTGAAATGCAGAGAAGAGGCATGAGCGAGGATCAAGCATTGGCTTTAGCCAGAGCGAGAGGCGTAAGTGAAGAACAGATAGCGCTTTTACAACAGCGGATTTTGTCCGTTAGCAGTAACCAAGACGTCTCTAGAAGTTCTGAGACTGGACTTGATTTGGACCAGGGGCTTTCTTCTGATTTTTTGTTTGACGATGATAGGACACTCTCTGACAAAGTGTCGTTTGATGTCCTGAAGGAAGAGGAGCGGATGTTTGGTTTTCAACTTTTTAACAATGAAAATTTGTCGTTTGGAGCAGGTGCCAACTTTCCTGTAACGGATGACTATCAGGTTGGTGTAGGGGATGAGTTCCGCATTGATGTGTACGGGGCATCTCAGCAGAGCTATGTGGCTATTGTGGACAGGAATGGCCAAATTAGGATTCCTGATGTAGGACCTGTGGCGGTGGGAGGCCGACAATTCGGCATTGCGCGTACCCTGATTAGGGAGAAACTGGCTTTGATTTACAGGGACTTACTGGGAGACCCGCCGCGTACATTTGTCAATATACACCTGGGCGCAATCAGGCCAATTACCGTTAATGTAATTGGTGAGGTGTTTGCGCCGGGAACTTTTACTTTACCCGGTTCGGCCACGGCCTTTAATGCACTTTTTTTAGCGGGTGGGCCCAATGCACGTGGCACTTTCAGAGACATACAGGTTATTCGAAACGGAAAGGTCATTCACCATTTAGATGTTTATGATTATCTAATTAAGGGTGATGGCACGGTAAATATTGCACTCAACAATGAAGATGTAATTCTAGTGCCAACCTATAGCAAGCGGGTACGTGTAGGGGGCGAATTTATTCGCAGCGGTATTTTTGAATCTAAAGAGGGCGAAACCCTAACCGACCTAATAGGTTTTGCGGGTGGTTTCAATGAATTGGCTTATCGCAATCGGGTGGAGCTGTACCGTAATACTGGTCGTGAGCGGGAGATGAGGGATATTCTTCCCGAAAGCTATGCAGAAACGAGCTTGCAAAATGGAGATAGTATTTTTGTTGGAAAGGTGCTGGACCGTTTTACCAATCGCATTAGCATAAATGGCGCTATATTTCGTCCC
>DHVH01000200.1 GCA_002412555.1 Marinilabiliaceae bacterium UBA5213
ATCCCGGAGGGATTTAGTTCAACATCATGTATAAAATATGATCATACTCGACCACCCTTACGTCTCAAAGTTTCTGGAAGAAACGCTCATCAGAACCCAAATTCCGGTCCTGCGCAATGAAGCCACCCGTGAATTGGGCTTGAGCCAGCAGCTCAACTACCTCAACGACGCGGCTTTTGTGGCAGAAGCCCAAAAGCATCCTTCCCCCCTTATCTACACCAACTCAGAGAACCCCATTGAATGGATCAGCCGCTATCTGCAATTCACCGGTCTGCCCCGCCACATTCAAAACTTCAAGGACAAGGTCCGGTTCAGAGAACTCATCAAAGAGATGTACCCGAACTTCTATTTCCGGGAAATCGCCTTTCACGATTTGGACAGCATCGACATTAACACCCTGCCCTTGCCCTGCATCATTAAACCCTCCATCGGATTTTTCAGCATTGGGGTTTATGTGATCAATTCCAAGACTGAATGGCCACAAATATTGCATCAACTAAAACGCGATGTGGCCGATCGCCAGGGCCTTTACCCCAATGAAGTCATTAATACCACTAACTTCATTCTGGAAGAGATTATCAGCGGGGATGAATTTGCCGTTGACGTCTATTACAACCGCGAGGGGCAACCGATTATTCTCAACATTCTGCAACACCTCTTTTCCTCCGATGAGGATGTCAGCGACCGCGTCTATCTCACCTCCCGAGAGATTATGAAGACCTGGCTCAAACCTTTTCAGGCCTTCCTGCGGCAATTGGGCGAAGTGGCCGGTCTCAGCAATTTTCCGATGCACATCGAAGTCCGCGTAGATGAAAACCAACGCATTGTTCCCATTGAGGTCAACCCCATGCGCTTTGCCGGCTGGTGTGTCACCGACCTGGCCTGGTATGCTTACGGCATCAATGTGTATGAATGCTTTTTTCAGCAAACAGAGCCCGATTGGCCCAACATCCTAAAGAGCAGCAGCAGCGATATATATAGCATGGTGGTGGCCGACCTGCCCAAAGACATCCATGCAGACGATATTGAAGCCATCGACTATGAGCGCTTTCAGGCGCATTTTGAAGATCCTTTGGAACTACGCAAAATCGATTACAAGAAACATGGCGTTTTTGCCTTTCAATACGCCCGCACCAGTCACCACAACCGAAAACTCCTGGAAGACATCCTCCAATCAGATTTGAAAGAGTTCCTTATTTTAAAATAGCACCAGCCAATTCTTAAAAAGGATGTTAAAGCGAGTACCGCCAAAGTCAGGTTGTGTAAGAAAACGGTGATTATCACCACCACAGCCATTGCCTAGGACGCAGGTAACTTCGTGACCGGTTTCTTTTCAGATATGGGTGGTTGTGCAATAATCGTACAAAGTTTATTCCTACCTACAAAATTCTCGTTAATATAAAGAGAGGCTTTGAAGAAGGCCAAGGCACAATAACAAAAGGGGGCTTAGGCCCCCCTTTGCTATTAAAGAATAATTCGTTTCAATAAGAAAACTACTGAATTTTCAGTCTTTCAATTCTTCTAAAGACTAATTTGCTACTTTTGCTGCATGACTTATCAACCTAGATACTACTCCCTCATCGAAGAGCGCCTCAACGTTTGGAGCCATGGCGTTGGCATCATCCTAAGCATTGCTGCCACAGTGGCTCTGCTGCGCAGTGCCCTGCTATATGGTACCGCATGGCATCTGGTGGCCTATAGCATTTATGGTGTAAGTCAGATAGCCATTTTCACGGCCTCCACCCTCTACCACAATGCCAAAACACCGGCCTGGCGGTACCGACTGAATATAATTGACCATGCGGCCATCTATTTATCCATTGCCGGCACCTATACCCCCTTTACGCTCATCAGTATCCGTGGCCCCTGGGGATGGTCGGTTTTCATCACCGTGTGGCTGGTAGCTCTGGGGGGCATCCTACTTAAACTATATTTTACGGGTCGCTTCAAACTATTATCCACCATCGGCTATGTGGCCATGGGCTGGATCATTGTCATTGCCATTAAACCACTGATCTCAAACCTCCCTTTTGAAGGCTTGATGTGGCTGGCGGCGGGTGGGGTCTTTTATACCTTAGGAGCTGTTTTGTATCAAATTAAAACCATTCCATATAACCACGCCATCTTTCACTTCTTCGTTCTGGCCGCCGCCATATGCCATTTTATTTCTATCTTTGCCTACACTATTTAAACCCCTCTTTTACAAAGGGTAACACACAAATCTTAGGCAAAACAAGTTATAATGAACGGCATCAACAGGAGTAAAATCCGTCCCGGACAAAGCGTTAGGATCGTGCTCAAAAAGGATCAGCGTACCGGTACGCTAACCGAGGGCGTGGTGCAGACCATCCTCACCAAATCACCCACACATCCCCATGGCATTAAAGTCCGCTTGCAAGACGGACAAGTGGGAAGAGTACAGGAAATTCTATCTTCCGAAGAATGATAAAGCCCAAACCCCGTCAAAACCAACTGCGTCCGGCAACCCTTCAGGTAAGCAGCGAAATAGAATTAATGACCTTTCTGCTGGCTTCGCTTCCGGGCAAAAACCGCAATAACATTAAAAGCCTGCTATCGAACCATCAGGTGTTCGTGGATGGGAAAATGACCAGTCAGTTCAATTTCAAACTGAAACCCGGCCATGTGGTTCAAATTGGCGGAGAGCGACCAACCACGACCCACACACCGGTCCAAAATGATTTCTCCATCGTTTTTGAAGATAATGACCTAATCGTTATCGATAAGCCTGCGGGCTTACTGACCATTGCCACGGAAAATGAGAAATCGCGAACGGCCTATCATGTCCTGAGTGCCTATGTCAAAAGCGTCCATCCTTCCAACAAGATTTTCATTGTGCACCGACTCGACCGGGAGACCTCAGGCCTGTTACTTTTTGCCAAAAACCCGCACACCCAACAAGTGCTACAGCAGAACTGGGAAGATATTGTGACCGAACGTACCTATGTGGCCATTGTGGAGGGACTGGTACCAAAGGATGCAGGCACCATCACTTCTTATTTACACGAAAACAATGCCCTGGTGGTTTATTCCAACCAAAACCCGAAAGGCGGCAAAAAAGCCATTACCCATTATAAAGTCATCCGGCGCTCACAAACCAACAGCATGCTCGAAGTCAATCTTGAAACTGGGCGAAAAAACCAGATACGCGTGCACATGCAGGATTTGGGCCATAGCATCATCAACGACAAAAAATATGGCGCCACCACCAACCCCATCGGGCGATTGGGACTACACGCCAAACGCCTCTCGTTCACGCATCCGGTCACTCAAAAACTTATGCAATTCCAGACGCGCACACCTAAAAAATTCTTACTCCTCTTTTGTAAATCCCATCAATAAGCAAAAAAAAACCCGGCATCACCGGGGCTTTTTTGTCTAGGTTTTAAAATAACTAACTCCCTTTCCGCCTCAGGAAAAAGGCGTATAAAAAATCTCTGTTTTTTTTGTAAGAAAACCGTGCTGTTTTTTCGGAGCCGAAGTGAACAGAGTGAACGAAGTCCCGCTTAGCGGGAGCAGCGAGTTCATGGTTTTCAGAAAAAACAGAGATTTTTAGCCTTTTGGCTGTAGCGGCGGCATTTTTTGTATACTTTTTTTTGCTGCAGTGGAGCGAAGCGGATCATGAATACCGTAAAATGAAAACACAGATGAATAAAAAAAGTATAAGCCTGTGCGGCTTGAGCACATAAAAAATAGATTTAACTATGCAAAAGATATAATCTATATCTTTTGCAAGGCCTGCGCTAAATCCGCTTTGATATCCTCTAGATGCTCAATACCCGCTGACAAACGAAGCACTCCGGGTGCTACGCCCGACTTAATCTGCTCCTCGGCACTTAGCTGCTCATGCGTCGTGGATGCCGGGTGTATGATCAAGGTCTTGGCATCTCCTACATTGGCCAGATGACTGATCAGCTCCAGGTTGTCAATCACTTTATCGGCAGCCTCTTTTCCAGCCTTTACTTTAAAGGAAAGTACGCCACCAAAGCCATGCTTCAGATATTTTTTGGCCAACTGGTGGTAGGGACTGTTGGGCAGACCAGGATAATATACTTCTTCAATTTTGGGATGCTTTTCCAGCCACTGGGCCAATGCCAAAGCATTGTCCACCGTTCGCTGAACACGCAACGAGAGGGTTTCCAATCCCTGAATCAGCTGAAAAGCATTAAACGGACTCAGAGCCGCTCCATAATCCCGCAAGCCTTCTACTCTTGCACGAATGGCAAAAGCAATGTTACCAAAGGGGCCATCCGTGCCAAATACTTCCCAGAATTTCAGGCCGTGATAACCTTCAGAAGGCTCGGTAAATTGCGGGAACTTACCATTGCCCCAGTTAAAATTTCCGCCATCCACAATCACACCACCAATACTGGTTCCGTGACCACCAATCCATTTGGTGGCCGACTCTACCACAATATTCGCCCCATGCTCCAATGGGCGGAACAAAAATCCGCCGGCACCAAAGGTATTATCCACAACCAAAGGAATGTTATGCTTTTTGGCAATCGCGGCTATGGCTTCAAAGTCCGGAATATTAAAGCGAGGATTACCAATGGTTTCTAAATAAAGGGCCTTGGTATTTTCATCAATCAGCTTCTCAAAACCAGCAGCGTCATCGCCGTCCACAAATTTCACCTGAATACCTATGCGCTTAAACTGTACCTTAAACTGGTTGTAGGTTCCACCATACAAATAGGGTGTTGAAACAATATTGTCGCCTGCCTGTGCCAAGTTGGTAATGGCCAGAAACTGAGCCGCCTGTCCCGATGCAACCGCCACTGCAGCTACCCCGCCCTCTAAGGCGGCAATGCGTTTTTCAAACACATCGGTGGTGGGATTCATGATGCGGGTATAGATATTTCCAAACTCTTTCAATCCAAACAGACTGGCAGCATGCTCAGCATTCTTGAACACATAAGAGGTGGTTTGGTAAATGGGCACCGCCCGTGAATTGGTAGTTGGATCAACTTCCTGACCTGCATGTAACTGCAAGGTATCAAAATGTAAACTTTTCTCTGACATATGGTTCCTTTTTTTTAAATATTACTAAATCACTGACATCTCAATAAAACATTGTTTCTCAATCACCGCCTTAGATAAAAAGCGTTTAGAAATTGAATCTGTTTGCCGTTAAGAAGCCCGCGCTGTTTGAGCGCAGCGAGTTCGCGGGGTTTAGACAAACAGGGTCAATTTTAGATTTTTATCGTCAGCGGCGGCATTTTTTGTTTACTTTTTTTTGCTGTAGAAAAAAAGTAAAAGCCGGTGCGGCTATAGCACAAAAAACTTAATAATAAACCGACTCCAACTTATTCACTCCCAATTTAACAGGTGTGGTATTGGCCAGATTATCATACACCGGGCATCGGGTCTCTACCACCTCTAACCAGCGTGCCAGCGTTGTTTCATCCGAGTCGCTGTAAACCTGTAAATCTACCCGTATCTCCTGAAAGCCTGAACGCTCTTCGAACGACTGCCCCAAAAACCTGGCAGCATTCACATCGCCAGCCACTTCAACAGATAATTTATGAATAGCTATACCCATTTCACGAGCTACCATATGACCAACTACATTCAAACTCCCGGCATAGCCAGCCAGAATGTATTCAAACGGACTGGGACCGGCATCATTTCCACCCAAGTCAACAGGCTGGTCAACCACTACCCTGAACTGACGGGCATCCACATCCAAACGTGTGGCATTTCGATTCTCTCCCCCGATTGCAAAAGTTAACTTTGTCATGGCATCTCTATTTTAATGGATAAACAACAGATTCTTTATTTAACAACCACCCTTAATCGACTCTTCTATTAAGCCTGTGATTGTACTTACAAAGATGGGGAGAGTTCACCCAAGCAGAAATCCCGCAGATGGGGCATTTCATATACCATAAATAGGGTATGGACTTAAAAATGGAAGGTACAAACTGTTTATCCACGCGGGTTGGACATAACACCGAAGGCTATAAATTCAATAGAGAAGATGCAAATGAACGGTAATTCTTTTATTGATACCAATATCCTTGTCAAGTTCTAATTAATGCTTTTATCGCTTAACAATTCTTGTTTCATCACTTTCACATGGGGCCCTAGATATAATACTCAATATTATCGATCCAGCCGGCACGGATGGCGTACATGATAAGTTCGGAGCTGCTGTTAACGCCCAATTTCCGAAAGATGTTTTTGCGGTGGGTCATGACTGTGTGGAAGCTGATGCTTTTTTGGGCGGCAATTTCTTTGGTGGTCTTGCCCTCAGCAATCAGTTTGACGACCTCAGTCTCAGTCGTGGTCAAGTGATGGGCTTCATCCCCGTTTCCTTTGCGTTTGGGCTCATCCATCAGCACTTCCAACACTTCTTCTGAGAAGAATTTGCGGTTGCGCAAGGCAAAGCTGATGGCCATAAATAACTCTTCTTTATCGGTGGTCTTGCAGATGATATTCTTAATACCCATTTTGCTCAACTCCAGCAAGTCTGCTTTGATTACCTGGTTGGTGAGTATTAAGACCGCCATCTGAGGATGGCTGCTCATCAATTGCTTAAGCGCTTCCAACCCTTCATAATCGACCGTGGCATAATCGGTAATCAGCAATTGGGGGACCGCATCAGCTAAAAGGGCTTTCAGTTGATAAGCATATTTGGCCACACCCACAACCTCATATTCACCGCTTGCAGCCAATATTTGGCGCAACGATTCAGTGACTAAAAACTGTGCGTCGGCAATTATAACCTGATGAGTCTGTGAACTTGCTGTCATGCCTTAAAAATAAGAAAAAAGAAAGAAAAAAAGCCCCCTTCCGGTAAAAGAACCATCAGGAGGCTTGATATTATAGCTCATTAATGTATCGCTACATCAACGTTGGTCACTACTTTTTGGCATCACCTTTTTTACCGCTGTCCTTTTTAGGGGCCGAAGGGTCTTTAGGTGCT